>NZ_RZPH01000095.1:0-10365 GCF_004022825.1 Mesorhizobium sp. M7A.F.Ca.CA.004.04.2.1 | reverse complement strand
GGCATGGCTCCAGCGCATCAGGCCGACGAGTATCCTGCGCATGGCGCCTTCGGGGATTTCGTGGATGTGCAGGACGGCCTTTTGGGGAAGAAGGCGTGCGGCCAGCGCGTAGTCGGCCACGATCGAGGTGTTGACATAGACGAGGTCGCAATCCTTGAGCCGCCGCCACGCCCTGAACACGGCAATTGGCAATCGCGCCATCTCGACGGTCGCAAGGCGCGCAATGGCCTGGCGCCTCAGCACCCACAGCGGTTCGAATACGATCCGGCTGGCATGCGCTTCCAGAATCCGCACGATCGGCCCGCTACGTGGCAAAACCACTTCGATGTCGGCCGACGGAAACGCGGCGCGCAGCGCGGCAACGCTCTCCGCAAAGCTGCGGTCAGAACCATAGAGTTCATAACCCTGATGAACGCAGGCAATCCGCATCTTTATATCCCGCCGGGTGCTACAACCATCGCGCTGGGCGATTGTGGCAGAAGCCCGTCCGCAAGAATCATGCCTGGTTCGATACGCCCGACTGCCGGCCGTACGCCCCAGGCATTGCTTCGTTTCGATACAGCTACGCACAGAAGGGTTGACCGAGAATGAAACAACCATCGGCTTCAACACCGTTTTTTTACAACCCCGCGCGATGATCCCTCGCAGGATACCGAAATCGGGAGGTGGCACGGAAGTTGCCATCTGCTCATTATAAATTAAGCAATATCTAATGTATGAGACATGTGAAAGTGCCGCCGGCCATGAAACCAGAAACGCCCGCCATTCTGATCCTGGGGACCCGCGGCATACCCGCGGCCCATGGCGGCTTTGAAACCTTTGCCGAAAAACTGGCGCTGTTTCTTGTCGGGCGCGGTTGGAAAGTCGGCGTCTATTGCCAGGATGAGGTCGAGCGGATCGACCAGAGGGTGCGCAGCGAAACCTGGCGCGGCATCGAGCTCATTCACATCCAGGTTGCCTCCAAGGGACCGCGCGCGACGCTGGAATTCGACTGGCAATGCGCCCGCGACGCCGCCCGGCGACCGGGCGTTTGCCTGGTGCTCGGCTACAATGGCGCGGTCTTCCTGACCTGGCTCAGGCTGAAGCGACGCAAGATCTTCACCAACATGGACGGCATCGAGTGGCGCCGCCCAAAATGGGGAATGGCGGCGCGAACCTGGTTCTGGCTCAACGAATGGATCGGCGCATGGGCCTCGCATCGGCTGGTCGCCGATCATCCCGCCATCGCAGATCACCTGGCGACGCGCCGGCCGCGCAGCGCCATCGCCACCATCGCCTATGGCGCCGATCCGGTGACATCGGCGCCCGAGGCGCCGGTCCGGGCGCTCGGCCTCGAGCCCGGGCGCTATCTCATCTCGATCGCGCGCATCGAACCCGACAACAACATCCTGCCAATCGTCGAAGCTTTTTGCTCCGCCAAGCGCGACATGAAGCTGGTAGTGCTGGGAACGCTGTCCGACGACATCCCCTATCATGCCGCCATCCGCAAGGCGGCGAATGGCTCGGTGGTCCTGCCGGGCGCCATCTACGACCAGGCGACGGTCAAGGCGCTCAGATACCACGCCCGCTCCTATCTGCATGGCCACACGGTCGGCGGCACCAACCCGTCGCTGGTCGAGGCGCTGGCGGCCGGCAACATGGTGATCGCCCACGACAATCCCTACAACAGATGGACCGCCGGAGCTGCGGCGATCTACTTCACCGACAAGGACAGTTGCGCCAAGCGGATGCAGCAGGCGCTGGACAATGACGCCTTGGTCAAGGCCTGCGGCGTTGCCGCCAGGGCGCGCGCTCAGGAAGCCTTTCGCTGGGACGATGTCCTGCTCGCCTATGAAAATGAGGCCTATCATTTGCTCGGCATGACCGCCGCCAAGACCACCGCGATGGATCATGCATCGCCAGGAACCGTATGACAGGCTGGTCGCGCCGGCGGGTGCTGCGGACGGCGCTGTCCACCGCGGCGGCTCTCGGCTCGCTCCCGGTCGCACCAATCGCTCGCGCAGCCGCCGGGCCGCGATTTCGGCGCGGCGTCAACGCCTGGCCCTGGTTCTCGCTGACGCGCGAATTTCCCGCTCCGCGCACCGACTATGACTGGCCGCCCTTCCAGTCGCAACGGCCGGTGCCGACCCCGGACGACCTGCGTCGGCTGCGCGAGACCGGGCTCGATTTCATCCGACTGCCTGTTGATCCCGGCCCTTTCCTGGCCGCCGACGCCACCACGCGCAGCCGGTTGCTGGACATGCTGGATGCCGCTGTCACGGCCACCCTCCACGCCGATCTCGGCATCATCGTCAACATCCAGGCCAATGCAGCCACCCATTACTGGAACCCCGACCGCATGGTCTCCAGCACCGCCGCACCCGCGTTCGATCTCTACCGCGGGCTGGTCGGCGAGCTTGCCGGCAGGCTGGCGCGGTTCCAGCCCGGCAGGGTGGCGCTCGAGCCGGTCAACGAGCCGGCGCAGGCCTGCGCGTCGAACGTCTGGTCGCAGATCCAGCTTTCACTTCTGACGGCGGCAAGAGCATCGGCCGCGACCCTGCCGCTGGTCGTCACCGGCGGCTGCGGCTCGATGGTGAGCGGACTGACAGCGCTCGATCCGGCACCGCTGTCCCCGTTCGAGCCGATCCTGTTCACCTTCCACTTCTATGAGCCCTATCTGTTCAGCCATCAGGGGGCACCCTGGATGCGCGAGCCCGTCTACCGGTCGCTCAACAATGTGCCGTGGCCGGCATCTGCCGGCTCGCTGGAACAGACGCTGGCATCGGTCAGGGCGCGCATGGCGCAGGACACCGAAATCCCTGAAGACGCCAAGCAGGCAGCCTATGCCGATACCGAGCGTGTGCTGAAAGTCTATTTCGACGCCCGGCCCGACCGCTGGTTTGTCGACAAATATCTTCGCCAGGTTCGCGACTGGGCCGACGGCCACGGCCTTGCGCCGGAACGCATCATCATGGGCGAGTTCGGCGCGCTGCGCACCGACGCCCGCTATGTCGCCGCCCCCAATCCGGATCGCGCGCGCTACATCGCCGATGTCAGACGGAGCGCCGAGGAACTCGGCTTCGCTTGGGCACTGTGGGATCTCTTCGATGGCATGGGCATGATGGACGACACCACCCGGGCACTGGACCCCGATATCATCGCGGCGCTTGGCCTGACCATGCCGGCGGACTGACGGGCCTGAACGCTGCCCGCGTCGGCCGGTAAAGCACCAGCGCCAGCACCACGAACTTGGTCAGCAGCGTCGTCTTCGACGCGACGCTTTCCGAGGTGTTGATCAGAATGACCCAGCCCAGCATCGGCAGCCAGATGCCGGGATGGCAGCGGCGCGCCACCTCGAACAGGAACAGCACGAAGCCGAACGTCAGCAAAAGGGTGAAGAAGGCGCCCTGATAGAGGACGGTGCGGATAATCGGGTTCTCGATGCCCTGTTCGAGACCGTTGATGCGGCGCAGGCTGTCAATCAGGTCGACATCCGGCCCCACGATCAGATCGCGTAATTCCAGGTGCTTGAAGAGCTCGAACATCTCGACGCGGGCATTGGCGCTGCCGCTGTCCGACACGAAGCGCTCCAGCAGCGCATCGAAAAAGCCATAATATGCCGCCACGATGATGACGACCGGCAGCAGCGCGGCAAGCATGAAGCCGAGTGCCGCACCCAAGAGATTGACGCGTCCCCGGCGCAATTTGCTGATGCCCTTGGAAAGCAGATAGCAACCGCCCAGCACAATCGTCATCACCATCGCCGAACGGCCGCCGAACGCGACAAGTGCCGCGCATTGCAGGCCGATCAATCCTATCCGCACAGGCGTCGACAGGGATCTGGCACCGGAGAGCAGCGCAAGCACGTAGATCGACGTCACCATGGCATTGGCGAGCGGATGTCCCTGCAGCGCGCTCGAGCGCAGATCGGTGGTAAACGCCACGCCGTCGAGGCGATAGGGGAAGATAAGCGTCTTGGTGGCGAACTCGAAAAGGGCAAGCAGCGCATTCGCCGTCATGACAACGTGAACGACGGTCTGCAGCCCGGCGAATGTCCGTTCGTCGTCCTCGCTGAGCATCAGCACCAGAAGTGCCGCGGCCACGAACGTATCGATCATGCCAGCCATGCCGGGCCGCTGCCTGGCGATGACGACGAACAAAAGCACGATCGATATGGCGGCCATCAGCGCGCTGGCCGGCCGCCTGTCGGCGAGATGGACGATATAGCCGACCGGATTGCCTGACGCACAGGAGCGCCAGGCAAACAAGAGGACGATGAGATAGGTGGACGGGTGGATCTTGGTCGCCGGGTTGCCGAACAGGCCATCATAATTGTAGCCGACCAGCCACAGCATGCCGCCCGAGATGCCGAACAGCACCGCTACCGCCGCGATCAGTCCGAAGCGCGTCAGCGCATCGAGCGACGTGCCGGCGCGGGGTGCGGCAGCACCATGGTTCGAAGCGCTTGCGCTCCAACTGGCAGCCATATCAGGCGGCCTCGTCGACCAGCAAGGCGGCCGTCGGCAACCGCCCCATGACGGAAACCGCCTGCGCGGTCGTCGTGACGTCGCGCATCGGGGTGGCGTTCAGCGTGGCGACGAGTACGATCTCGTCGGCCATGGCGACCAGCGGCGAGGCATTGAGATTGTCGGCCAGCGCGCCGCCGTCGATGACGACGAGTTCGAAGCTCCGGCTGGCCCGGGCCAGCATCTGCTGCGCAAAATAGATGCCATGCGCTTCCTGGAAAACCGCCTTTGAGCGGCCCCTGCCCAGCACGGCAACGTTGCTGCCGGCGGCGTAATGGCTGACGGCCTCAAAGGCGTACTCGCCGCGCAGCACATCGAGGATCCCCGGCTGCGGATCCTTCTGGTCGCCGCCGCCGGCATTGGCATCGATGAACAGCACCCGGCTGCCCCTGGACGCCGCGGCATTGGCCAGCAGCCGCGCCACCCGGCTGCGCTGCGCGCCCTCGCCCGGCGACGATGTCACCAGGATGGAAGGCACCAGCGGCCAGTCCGCCGGACGCTGGCCCGAACTGAACATGCGCCTCAGCGCAAGGCCGACAACGGCGTCGGTCTTCTGGCTGGAGGCGGCGGCCGAACTTGCGCCGAAAGGCCACCAGCGCCACCCAGTGCCTGAATTTGCCGGCACCACGCCCAGCACCGGCGCGTCGATGGCCGACTGCATCTGCGCGCTGGAAAGCACCGTCGGCGAGGAATATTCGGCGATCAGCGCCAGACCGGTGCCGAGCCCGAGGCCGCCGAATATCGCGCCCAGCAACAGCAGCGGCAAAGGCGGCCAGCTTTTCTTCAAGGCGGGCATGGCATTGGAGATGATGCGCGCATTGGTGCTGTCGACATTGATCTGCTCGCGCGTCTCCTGGGCGCGCTGGAGATAGTTCGAGTAGACGGAACGCAGCGCCTCGAGATCGCGCTGCAATTCGCGCAGCCGCACCGAGGCCTGGTCGGTGTCGAGCGACTTGCTCTTCATGCCGGCGACCTTGGCTTCCAGCGCCTGCTGGTTGGCCAGCGCCCGTTCGTAGTCCGTCTCGGTGGCGGTGGCGATGCGGCCGAGCTCGCGCGCGATCAGCTGGCGCGTGTCGCGCAGCTGCTGCTGGGCTGCGATCAGCGAAGGATGACGCGGCCCCAGCTCCGTGCCGAGCTGCGAGACCTGGTCGACCAGCGTCGCCTCCTGTGCCCGCAGGCTCGAGATCACCGCCGAACGCATCGCCTCCGAGGTTGCGTCCGCCGTGCCGCTCTGCCGGCGCATCTGGTCGACCTGCGCCTTCAGCGCCGCGGTGCGGCTCTGCGCCGCCGCAAGCTGCGTGTTGATCTCGGTCAGTTCCTGGTCGCTGACCAGGTTCCCTGCCGCCATCACCATGTTGTTGGCGGACTTATAGGCCTCGACGGCATTCTCGGCCTGCTGGACGCGTTTGCGCTGCTCGTCCAGCCGGGCGGTGATCGACTCGGAGGCGTCCCTGGCCATTTTCGCGCGCGCGCTCGCCTGATCGACCAGGTAGGCCTGCGCGATGGCGTTGGCCAGGAGGGCGGCCTTGTCGGCGCTCTTGGCGGTGACGATGACGTCGAGGACCAGGACCTTGTCGGCCCGCTTCACCGCCAGGCGCCGGCGCAGCGCGTCGAGTGTCTGCACCGACCTGTCGCCTTCGGCCGATGCCGAACCGAGCAGGCGCGACAGCAAGCCCTGCCCGTTGAATTCCGGATCCTGCGTCAGGTTTGTCGCCGCGATCGCCCGCATCAGCACGCCTGTCGACTGGACCACGCTGACCTGGCTCTCGACCTGCGTGATGCCGCCATCGGGTGAGATACGGCTGGGATTGACGTCGTTGGTGACCACCTGCAGGTCCTGCGGATCGATGAGGATTTCCGCCGCCGAGCTGTAGAGCGCGGGCGTGAAAAGACCGTAGAGAAGGGCGACCAGCGTCAGCAGTGCGACAGTGCCGAAGATCCAGAACCGGCGGCGCACCAGGATGCGCTTCAGGTCGCCCAGTTCGACAGTCGAAGCTGCGTATGATCCCGCGCGTGCCGCATCCGGAGAGTGTTGCTGAGGAACCATGGGCAGGGATGATTGCATGGCTGCCTCCGACAATACTCCATATGCCGGCAAGGTCAGTTGCGGCGCTAACCTAGCTATTCCTCCAACTGTTAAAACATTGTTAATTATGTTGAGAGGTGACGTGAATTTTGGCACGCGGTTTGCTTAAAAATATACATATCGGGGTGTTGGTTACGCGGCGAGCGGAGACGGATGCAGATGGGGTTACAATTTGACCGGACCGGCCTGGCCGGCAAGGCCGGGCACCGCGTTTTCGGGCCTCCACCATGCAGATAAGTCTACGCCTGGACGGCGACTGCGTCCGCGCCTTTCATCTCACGCTGCTGGAGCGCCTTGCCGCGCTCGGCGACGAACTGTCCGTCGATGTCAGGCCGGCGGGCGGCGGCATTCCGCGCAGCGCCGCAGCCCTGTTTCAACTCGAAACGGCGATCCACGGACTGCCCCATGATGGACTGGCCCATGATGGACTGGCCAAGCGTGTGCCGCTTTCGGCGCTCGCGCCCTATCGGCAGTCCCCCGCTTCGCCCGACCTGGTCATCGACCTCTGCGGCGATGTCAGGCTGGAAAGCACACGCGTCTGGCACGTCACCTATGACGGCGCCAGCGGCGAAGCGGCCTTGCTGGCCTCGATCCTCGCCGGCCGCACGCCACTTGCCCGCATCGAGGAGAACGGCGTTGCGATCGCGGCCGGGCGTCTGGGCACAGAATATGGCGGCATCGCGCTGGCGTCCTTCCAGGATATGCTGGCGCGCACAGCAAGCCTGATCGTCGCTGCCATGTCAGGCGCGGCAAAGTCGGTGCCCGATCTGCCAGAGCCGGCGCAGGCAGGCAGCCCGCCGCCAATGCCCTCGGCCGGCAAGCTTGGGGTCAGAGCCGGCAAGGCGCTGGCGCGGCGGATCGTCCAGAAGATCTATCACCTTTGCTACAACGCGCCGCATTGGAAGGTCGGCTGGCGGCAAACCGGGGGCTCCGATCTGTTCGACCTGCGTGCCCATCCGGCGTCGGGTTGGCAAGAGCTGCCGGACGATGGCAGCCGCTTCTACGCCGATCCGTTTCCCATCCTCTACCAGGGCCAGCTGACCCTGTTCGTCGAGGACTATATCCACCGGCTCGGCAAAGCCATCATCTCCGCCGTGCCCTTCGGCCCGGCAGGCCCGCTCGGACGACCTGAACCGGTGCTGGATCTGCCCTACCATCTCTCCTACCCCTTCGTCTTCGAGCGCGACGGCGAGGTCTGGATGGTGCCGGAAAGCTGCGCCAACGGCACCGTCGATCTCTACCGGGCCACCGCCTTCCCCGGTGGATGGGTCAAGGAGGCGACGCTTCTGTCCGGTGTCGTGGCCAGCGACGCCACGCTTGTCGAGCATGGCGGCGCCTGGTGGCTGTTCGCCACCGTCCGCGACGGTGGCGGCGCCTTCTCCGACGCGCTGCACCTATGGTCGGCGCCGAATTTTCGCGGCCCCTGGACGCCGCATCCCAAAAATCCCGTGCTGATCGACATTGCCTCGGCGCGGCCGGCCGGCCGCATGGTCAGGCGCGGCAACGACCTGCTGCGCCCGGTGCAGGACTGCCGCAGGAGCTATGGCGCGGCGCTTGGCATCGCACGCATTTCTCACCTTGATTTGATCGGCATGGAGCAGGTCGTTGAAACCATCTTAAATCCAGGTGCGCTATGGAGCGGGCGTAAACTTCACACGCTCAACGAGGCTGGCGGCTTTGAGTTCATCGATGGCTCGGCGATCGCACCGCGCTGGAAGCAGCGGACCCGCGATTAACCTAAACATTGGTTACTACCAGGCACGCGCTCCGGTTGCTTGCGGTTGATTTAGCTCCGGAAGATATTTTCTACCGGAGATTGTGAAACGTGCAGTTGCCACCAGAAAGGGCAGCAAAATGAGTATCTCAGAGGCTGGCCCGGCCCAAGTCGATGTGGCGATCGTCGGCGCCGGAATGGCCGGCACCACCTTGGCAATGCTGTTGGGACAAGCCGGGCGCAAGGTGGCGCTGATTGATCCGCACCGCGTCCACCACGAGGAATTCCGGGCCGAGAAGATCGGCATGGATCAGATGCTTCTGTTCGAAAAGCTCGGCCTCGATGCGACACTCAAGAGCCTCGTCACCTCGACGACCGACACGCATATCTTCCGCCTCGGCCAGTTCTTCGCGCATGAGAAGAAGGCTGAATTCACATTCTCCTATGGCGCGTTGATCAATGGCCTGCGCGACGCCTTGCCTGCGCAAGTACCGCTGACGGTCGGCAAGGTGACCGAGGTCTCGACTGGACCGGACCGGCAGCGGCTTGTGCTGGCCGACGGCGCCGTCATCGATGCCCGCCTGCTGGTGGTTGCAACCGGCCACGGCGAGGCGGTGCGGCGCGCCGTCGGCGTCGAGCGTATCGAGCAATCGAAGGCGCATTCACTGTCGATGGGATTCGACCTCGCCATCTCCCCGCGTGATTTCGGTCATCAGTCCGTCACCTGCTACAGCAGGCGGGCTGCCGACCGTATCGCCTACATCAGCATCTTTCCCCTCGGCGACAAGATGCGGGCGAACATGTTCGGCTATCGGCAAGTGGCCGAGCCGTGGACGCGGGCGTTTCGCCAGGAACCGCAAAAGATGCTCTGCGAGCTGATGCCCGAAATAGCGGCGCGATGCGGCAACTTCGAAGTCGCAAGTCCTGTCGAGGTCAGGCAGATCAGCCTGAGCACCACGCAAGGCCATCGCCGCGACGGGGTCATCTTCATCGGCGATGCTTTCTGTACCACGTGTCCAACACCGGGCGTCGGCATCGGCCGGGTGATGACCGACGTCGATCAGCTCCATTCGGTTCACATTCCGCAATGGCTCGAAACACCAGGCATGGCGGCTGACAAGATCAACGCCTTCTATGACGACCCGGTCAAGGTGGCTGCCGATGAGGATGGCATGCGGGTGAGTTACTATGCCAAGTCGATCACCGCCGGCACCGGACTGGAATGGCGCGCAAGGCGCTTGCGCAACAACACCGCGCGCCGGCTGATGATCATCGGCCGCAAGGTCCGGCATTTGGGACAGCGGCGGGTGCCCATGGCCAATATGCAATAGGGCGCGACCAGTCGCGCCCTATCGATTGCCAATATTGATTGCCTTATAAGGCGAATGCGTCAGACGCCAACCGCTCAGGTTGCCGTCGACGGAGGTGCCGATGGGGTAGTCTGGGCCGTGACGCCCGAAAGCCTGTCGCGCTTCTGCAAGGTTGGTTTCTCGTATTTCTTCACTGTAAAGTGCCCTCCAAATTGGTACGGCGCCAGCAGAACCAATTCCCTGCCCCGTGTCAATTGCGTCATTACTGGTTCTTACGTCGTCTCCTCGCCATCGTAGTCAAACGATTCTTCACTGTTGCATTGCCGGCACATATCGGCTCCAACAGGACACCTCATCCCAGCGCCAATCCCGCTCTACTCGCCTCCCCGCGCGATGTTGTAAATCGTTTCATCCAGGGTATTTTGGCCATCGGAACAGAGGGAATAGTCATGTCCAACAGCGCCTTGCCGCTGGTTATCAGTGCGCCGGAACCACGCACGCTGGAGCTGATCTTCACAGCCCGGCAGCTGGCGCGGCTCAAGGCGCACTATCGCATTGTCGAGACGACCGCTGACGGCGTCGCGAAACTGCCGGCCGACGTGCTGGCCGAGGCGCGCTACATCATCGGCCAGCCGCCCATATCGCCCGAAACGCTCGACCGGATGAAGGCGCTGCGCTGCGTCTTCAATGTCGAGACCAACCTCATCAACAACATGCCCTACGAGACCTTGTTCGCGCGCGGTATCCATG
>NZ_RZPH01000960.1:0-2288 GCF_004022825.1 Mesorhizobium sp. M7A.F.Ca.CA.004.04.2.1 | reverse complement strand
GAGCGCTATCTCTCGGCCGCCAATGCCATCGTCGAAACCACCGACCGGCTGGCCCTGTTCCGGATGCTGGAGGGTACAAGAGCGGCGCTGACCATCGCCGACTGGCTGATCGCCCGCTACGAAATGCTGAAGCGCAGCCGCGGCTTTCTCGATTTCAACGACCTGATCACCCGCACCGTCAACCTGCTGGCGCGGCCAGACGCCGGCCCCTGGGTGCAATACAAGCTTGACCAGGGCATCGACCATATCCTGCTCGACGAGGCGCAGGACACCAGTCCGGACCAATGGGAAGTGGTGAAACGGCTGGCGGAAGAATTCTTTGCCGGCTTTGGCGCGCGCGACAGGGTCCATCGCACGGTCTTCGCGGTCGGCGACGAGAAGCAGTCGATCTATTCGTTCCAGGGGGCTGCCCCGGACTCCTTCGCCGACAGCCGGCTGTTGTTCGCGGGACGGGTGCGTGACGCCGAGGCGTCCTTTGCCGATCTCAAACTGACCTGGTCGTTCCGCTCGACCGACGACGTTCTTACCGCGGTCGACCGCGTCTTCGCCGACGCGAGCGTGCGGCGCGGCATCAGCCATGATCCCGATCCGCTGCGCCACCAGGCGATCCGCACCGACGCACCGGGCTATGTCGAGGTGTGGCCGTCGGTCGGCGCCGATGTCGTCGATGAGCCCGACGACTGGACGCAAGCCATCGACCATGCGCACGCGCCGGCGGTGCGCGTGGCTGAGAACGTCGCCGCCACAATCGCCGGCTGGATCGGCAGTGGCGAAATCATCGAAGGCCGGGGCAAGCGGCTGCGGCCGGGCGATGTGCTGGTGCTGGTGCGCAAGCGCGACCGCTTCGTCCATGCGCTGACCCGCGCACTCAAACGCCGCGACATTCCGGTTGCCGGCGCCGACCGGCTGAGCCTGCCTGGACACATCGCGGTCAAGGACCTGATTGCGCTCGGTCATCTCCTCATCCAGCCGCAGGACGATCTGTCGCTTGCCGCCGTGTTGCGCAGCCCGATCTTCGATCTGCCGGAAGAGACGCTTTTCACGCTCGCCGCGCAGAGGCCGTCCGGCTTGTCGCTGATCGCGTCGTTGCGACAGCACGCCGGCGAAAGCGAGAGACTGGCGAAGATCGTCGCCCAGGTCGACATCTGGACGAACGAGGCCGCCTTCAAACCGGTGTTCGAGTTTTACGCTGGCCTGCTGGCGCGTGATGGCGTGCGCCGCAAGATGATCGCGCGGCTCGGGCCCGAAGCCGGCGACATTCTCGACGAGTTCCTCAGCTTCTGCCTGGCCGAGGAACGGACCGGCCTGCCGGGGCTGGAAGCCTTCCTGTCGACGCTGGAAAACGCCGGTCCTGAGATCAAGCGCGAGATGGACCAGACCCGCGACGAGGTCCGGGTCATGACCCTGCACGCTGCCAAGGGCCTGGAAGCGCCGGTCGTGTTCCTGGTCGATGGCGGTTCCGCCCCGTTCAGTGACCAGCATCTGCCGCGCCTGATGCCCTTCGATGGCTCCGGCGCGAATTGGGACGGCAAGGGCTATCTCTGGCGCTCTGCCAGCGACGTCGCCAACGGCTTTTCCAAAGCAGCGGCGGCGCGGGCACGGGAACTCGCCGACGACGAATACCGCCGGCTGCTCTATGTCGGCATGACCCGTGCCGAGGACCGGCTGATCGTCTGCGGCTATCACGGCAAGCGAGCGCCGAACGCCGGCACCTGGCATTCGATCGTCAGCCGCGCGTTGATCGGTGCGCCGGAAAGCGAGCAGCGTGCGCATCCCGCCGGCGGCGAGCCGGTGCATCGTTTCCATGTCACCAAGCTGCCGCCGGTCGCACTGGCTTCCGGCGAGCAGGCGCGGCCGACGGATGCTTTCGGACCTCTGCCGGCGACCTTGTTCCGGCCCTTGCCCCCCTTCGAGGATCTGCCGCGTCCGCTGTCGCCATCCGGTGCTGCGGCGCTGATAGACGAAGGCAAGGAAGCTGTGGTCGACAAGGCGTCGCCGGTGCTCGACGCCGATGCCGAGCCGGGCTTTGCGGTGCTGCGCGGGCTTGCCCTTCACAAACTGCTGCAGATGCTGCCGGGCATTGCCGAGCCCGAACGCCAGCGCGCGGCGGAGCGCTATCTCTTGCGAACGGGTGCGGACTGGCCTCCGTCAGAGCGCGAAAAAGCCCTGGCGTCGGTCACATCAATCCTTGCGGATCCCGGCCTCGGTCAGCTGTTTGCGCCGTCGTCGCGTGCTGAGGTCGCGATCATGGGCAGCCTGGAAGTAAAGGGCAAAAAGCGCTCGATTTC
>NZ_RZPH01000959.1:0-2293 GCF_004022825.1 Mesorhizobium sp. M7A.F.Ca.CA.004.04.2.1 | reverse complement strand
ATGCCGTCTACCAGAAGACCTTGATGCTGAACGACTATTACCTGTCCGACGGCAAGGGCGGCAAGCCGCTGGGGAACGTCCAGTTGCTCGGCAAGATCGACGGCAACATGCTGCGGGCCAATGTCAAATACACGCCGGGATTCGCGCTCGATTTCATGGCCGGCCACGCCGTCGACTGGTACCTGATGTGCGAGGATCTGCCCGATCCGGAAAGCCGCATCATGGTCGACGGCAAGGACATCGTCATGCAATGGCGGCGCTCCAACATGCGGTCGCTCGACGGGCTGACCAAGGTGATGCGCGAAAATTTCCGCGCCTGCGGTTATCCCATCGTTCTGTCGCGCCCCTTCGACAAGCGCACGCCGTCGCACCAATGCGGCACGATAAAGATGGGCGACGATCCGGCGACGGCGGCGCTCGACCCTTACTGCCGCTCCTTCGACCACCGGAACCTCTTCGTCGTCGACGGAAGCTTCTTGCCCAATTCGGCCGCCGTGAACCCGGCGCTGTCGATCGCCGCCCAGGCAATGCGCGTTGCCGATCACATCCGCAAGGTGGAGCTTACGGCATGATCGGTTTGCGCCGCCCCTCATCCGCCTGCCGGCACCTTCTCCCCGTAAACGGGGAGAAGAAAGCTGGTCGCAACCTCGGCGATCCTTTGGCGATTGGCGAGAACGGCGGCGCGAGCGTCCTTCTCCCCGTCACTATACGGGGGGTTGAGGAGTGGTCCGCGCAGCGGACGAAAAGCCAACTGCTTGGCTTTTCGAACGACGAACGCTCCGGCAGGGCGATGAGGGGCGGCGCTGACATCCGCAAGGCTAGCTTCCAATGACCCGCCCCTCCGCCATCGTCACCGGCGGCGCGCGGGGCATTGGCCTTGCCTGTGCCCAGGCGCTGGCGGATGGCGGCTACGATATTCTGGTCGCCGACCTTGCCGAAACAGCCGCTGACGGACTTGCCGCCGACATCACCAAGCGTGGCGCGAAATTTGCCTACATCCAGTGCGACATCGCCGATCTCGCCAGCCACACCGCACTTGTCGATGCCGCGATGCGCGCCTTCGACCGTATCGATTGCCTGGTCAACAATGCCGGCGTCGGCGCCGTGGTGCGCGGTGACCTCTTGGACCTCAAGCCGGAGAATTTCGACCGCACGCTCGGCATCAATCTGCGCGGCACTGTGTTCCTCAGCCAGGCCGTGGCCAAGGCGATGCTCGCCGCGCCAGGCGATCCCCCGAAATCAATCATCACCATCACCTCGGTCAGCGCCGAAATGGCATCGCCGGAGCGGCCGGACTACTGCATCTCGAAAGCCGCACTTTCGATGTGGGTGAAGAACCTGGCGCTGCGGTTGGCTCCCGAAAACATAGGCGTGTTCGAGGTGCGGCCCGGCATCATCCGCACCGACATGACCTCAGGCGTGACCGCCAAATACGACGCCCTCATCGACGGTGGTCTGGTGCCGGCAAAGCGCTGGGGCGAAGCATCGGATATCGGTGCGGTGGTGGCAACGCTCGCCGGTGGCAAGCTCGGCTTTTCGACCGGCTCGATCATCAATGTCGACGGTGCGCTCTCCGTGGCGCGACTGTAAATGGATGGTTTCATGACCGACTACATCATCGTGGGCGCCGGGCCGGCCGGCTGCGTTCTGGCCAACCGGCTGAGCGAGGATCCGGGCAACTCGGTCTTGCTGCTCGAAGCTGGCGGCAAGGACTGGCATCCCTATATCCACATGCCGGCGGGCTTCGCCAAGATGACGAAGGGGATCGCCTCCTGGGGCTGGTCGACCGTGCCGCAGAGAAACATGAAGGACCGCGTCTTCTGGTACACGCAGGCCAAGGTGGTCGGCGGCGGCTCGTCCATCAACGCCCAGATCTACACGCGCGGCAACGCCCGCGATTACGACGCCTGGGAGAAGGAAGAGGGCCTCGCCGGCTGGGGCTATCGCGATGTGTTGCCCTATTTCAAACGCGCTGAGAACAACCAGCGCTACGCCAACGATTTTCACGGCGACCAGGGGCCGCTCGGCGTCTCGAACCCGATTGCGCCGCTGCCGATCTGCGAAGCCTATTTCCGTGCCGGCCAGGAGATGGGCATCCCCTTCAACCCGGACTTCAACGGCGCTGCCCAAGAAGGCGTCGGCTACTACCAGCTGACCCAGAAGGATGCCCGGCGCTCGTCCGCTTCAGTCGCCTATTTGAAGCCGATCCGCGCCCGCAAGAACCTGACCGTCCGAACCGATGTGCTGGTGACGCGCATCGTCGTCGAGAAGGGCCGCGCCATCGGCGTCGAAT
>NZ_RZPH01000958.1:0-2302 GCF_004022825.1 Mesorhizobium sp. M7A.F.Ca.CA.004.04.2.1 | reverse complement strand
GTGCCGCTGTTGATCAAGACAATATGGGCTCCAGAGAACGTGGCGCCGCTGCCGCCGTCGCCGCCGTCTTCGAATTCGCTCTTGCCGCTGCCGCCGCCGCCGCCGCCAACGATACGACCGCTGTTGGCGAGAGAAGCATTGTCTACCGATGAGGCGACGCCATCGCCGCCGTTGCCGCCGCTGCGGCCGTTGCTATGGAAGCCGCCGCCGCCGCCACCGCCGCCGCCCGTGATCGAGCCGCCATCGTTGATCAGGGTGGCCGCGGAACTGCCGACGCCACCGTCGGCACCGCTGATGAGTCCGCCTGTTCCGCCGGAGCCGGCCACACTGCCATCGCTGCCGTTGCTGCCGCTCTCGCCAGAGAATTCCCCTCCGTTGCCGCCGTTTCCGGATGTGCCTGCGCCGCTCCCGCCGCCGCCATTCCCCCCGCCGCCGCCGCCATTTCCGCCGGCGCCGTCGGCCATGGCGGGGCTCCAGGCCAGGCTGGCCAGGAGGCAGCCCGCGAGGGCGGTCGAACGCAGCAGGCCGCGCTTCGAGACGATGGCAATTCCTGTCAAGGCCAGGCTCCCCAGATCAGCACCGACGCAGTCGTGCATGTTCCCGGGGGCATAGCACCCGAGACCAAGGGCGGGTATCGTTGAAACTAGCTATGCCCGCCGCGCCGGGATACGCCGCTCAGGCCGCGGGCACTTGCAGGGCCAGCACGGTTTCGCCGTGCCGCGACCGCGTGTCGAGCGTGCCGCCCAGCCGCCCGGCCCGCGCCCGCATCGAGCGCAGGCCGGTGCCCGGGACGGGCGCCTCCGAGACGGTATCGAAGCCGACGCCGTTGTCCTGGATGGCCAGGCTCAGCGGCTCGCCGCGCCGGTGCAGGTCGATGACGACGCGGCTTGCCTGGCTGTGCTTGAGCACGTTGGTCAGGCCTTCCTGCAGGATGCGGACGAGATCGAGGCTTCGCGCCGCCGGCAGGTGGCAGTCCTCCAGCCCGGTCAGGTTCCACACGCAATCGATGTCGCGGCTTTCGCATGCCAGCGTTTGGCGGCGGCGCAGCGGCGCGATCCACTCGGCCAGCGACTGGCCGCCCGTCGGGTCGTCGGCAGCGGTGTCGATGATCACCCGCAACTCGTCGCGCAGTTCCTTCAGCACGGACAGGAAGCGATCGGCCGGCAGGTTCTGCGGCGCATGCTCCAGCATGGCGATCGAATTGACCAGGGTGCCGCCCATGCCGTCGTGCAGATTGTGGGAAAGGGATACGCGTTCGGCCAGCCTGGTGTTGGCCAGAATGACCTCATGCTGCTGATGCAGCGTGAGGGCGAGTTCCTCCCTGGCGGTTTCGATCTTGGCCGTGAGTTCATCGTTGAACCCTTCGATGCGGCGCATGTTGGCGACGAAGTTCCAGGCCAGCACCAGCGCCATGCCGACCATCTGCAAGTGGGATGTCAGCGTGACGTAGTAGACATTGCCAAGAAGGATGCCGAAATAGGTCATCAGGTCATGCAGGATGGCCACGATGGTGAGCGCGTTGACGATATGAAGGACGATGTGGTCCAGGCGAGCGCTTCGCCAGGTCAGGCCGATCGCCAGGAAACAGGCGCCGATGTAAAGCAGCGACCAGGACAAGGCCAGGAGGTTGAGCATCGGGGCGAGTTGGGAATGCGGCGTGGCAAACAGGGCGGCGGCGCCGATCGCCAGCGCGGCCCACAGCACGGCTTCCCCCCGGGGAAAGCGGCGCTCGGCGAAGCGGATGACAAACAGCACGAAGGCGGCGGCCATGACCATGAAGGAGAGCATGATAAAACGCTGCCATGTGTCGGTCGTCCCGAACGGCCAGGGGCTCGTGACCACGAAATTGAGCGAATAGCAACACCACGCAATCGTCATCAGGGCGAACCAGCCATAGGCCTTCAGGCTTCGGCGCAGCAGCCAGACGACGAAGAAGAAGGTGCCAAGCGCCGCGGTGACGCCGAGATAGAAGACCGGCAGCTCGCGGCGAATCCAGAATTGCTGGACAAAATGGGCACGCGTCGCCGAAGGCGGGCCGATCAGCACCGGACCAAGACCCGGCTGGTATGGCGCCAGGCCCGAGACCCTGATCAGCAGCGTGTTGGTGCCGGCATGCAGGACCGGGGCTGAGAGCTGCCAGTAGCGGGGCACGTTCCATGAGCGCGTCAACGGCTCGACGAGGAATTCGTCGCGTCCGAGTTCCGCGCCGTTGACGGAGATCGATCCGGCCAGTGTCCAGTAGTTCAGCGCGAGGCCCAGCGGTTCGGTTGCGTCGGCCCTGTCGAAGGTGAGGCGGTACCAG
>NZ_RZPH01000957.1:0-2319 GCF_004022825.1 Mesorhizobium sp. M7A.F.Ca.CA.004.04.2.1 | reverse complement strand
GGTCAAGGCCGCCGCGCTGACCAGTTCGGGCATGGCAGCTGCGGTACGTGGCTAGAGTCTTGCCGGATTACCGTCGTCGAGCCGCCACCGCCGCGGTCGGCAGTGCCGGCAGTTCCTCCATCACCCGGCTGAGCGGGAAGATCGCGATCGCCTCGGTCCCTTCGCGCAGCTTGGAATGAAGTTCGAACTCGCCGCCATGCATGGCGAGCAGCCCTTGCACGATCGGCAGGCCAAGCCCGGTGCCTTGCTCGGCGCTCTTGATGGCAATGGAGCCTTGGCCGAAGGCGGAAAGCACGATCGGGATCTCGTCTTCCGGTATGCCCGGTCCGTTGTCCTTGATTGAAATGTATTGTCCGCCGCCCGCCGTCCAACCAACGCGGACACGGATTTCACCGCCGGTAGCGGTGAATTTTATCGCATTCGACAGAAGGTTGAGCGTGATCTGTCGCACCGCACGCTCATCAGCGAAAAGGCGCGGTAGCTCGTGCTCGAAATCCTGGACGACCCGGATATCCTTGTTGCGCGCCCTCAACTCCATCATGTGACAGCAGTCCTCGACGATACCAAGCAGCATCACCGGTTCTTCATTGAGCTGGTAGCGGCCGGCCTCGATGCGCGAAAGGTCGAGGATCTCGTTGATCAGGTCGAGCAGATGCTGGCCAGATTCGTGCACGTCATGGGCATAGTCGCGATAGGTGGGATTGCTCATCGGCCCCAGCACCTCGTTCGACATCACCTCGGAAAAACCGAGAATGGCGTTGAGCGGCGTGCGCAATTCGTGGCTCATCGAAGCGAGGAACCGCGATTTCGCCAGATTGGCGTCTTCGGCCCGCCGCCGCGCCTCGTCCGACATCGATTTCGCCGTCTCCAGTTCAGCGATCAGCGCATCCTTTTCGGAGCGGAACGACAACATCATCAGGGACGAGTGGTTGAGATGACGGGCCACATAGGCGAAGAACGGCAGAGAAACGACCAGCAGCGCGGCCATGATCGCCTCGACCGGCATCCATAGCTTGGCGCCGGCATAAGCGTAGAGCGCCACGGGAACGGCAAAGGTCGCCAACAGCGCCCCACGCAGAGACGAGGTCATCACCGCGGTCGCCGCCATGGCGAACAACAGCACCACGGCCTTGACGATGTGGAACGGATCGACCTCGCAGACGCTGCAGCCAAGCCACACGAACCATGCCCAGCCGAGACCGCACAGGAAATGGCCGATCAGGAATTCCCGTCCTGCTTGCGAAGGGTTGAGCTCGGAAGCTTCCGTGCGCTCGATGCGCCGCGCCATGAAGGCAACGATAGTGTAGCAGGTCAGGGTGAACAGCGCCCAGAGCCCGATCTCGTTGCCGATTCCGGCCAGCCGGCCGGCCGCCGCGATCGCCAGGACAAGAAGCGGGATGGCGATGGCGCCGCTGGTCATCGCGCGGGCATGGAGCTTCAGCAGTTCACGATCGAAATCGGGATTGCCGGCCTGCTGCGAAAGACGGTCACGCGTCTTGCGCACCGCGCGCGCCACATCGCTGTTGCGATGAGGTTTCCTGCGGTCCACAATGAACTTGTCCGCTGTGTTCGAGCGTTGCAAGGGCATCAAAACTTCAATTTATGCGAGCAGCGGTTTCCAAGTGTTAAGCTACGTTCGAATGATTAACCAACCGTTTGCCATATGAGCCGCTCATGGTCGCCAAGACCGCGCCGGAGATACGTTGCGCGCCCCAGAAGCCTGTGGCGCCGGCTGGTGGATTACGGGCTTGCCGTCATCATCCTCGGACTGCTGATCCTGCTGGCGGCCCGCCTCGACCGGGTGGAGACACGCAAGACGCAAGGCGTGGCAATCATCAACGACGGCGATTCGATCACGCTTGGCACCGAGCGTATCCGCATGCGCGGCATCGATGCTCCGGAATATACGCAGACCTGCCGCAAGAACGGTACTGACTATTCCTGCGGCACGCTTGCGCGCCAGTCGCTCGTTCGCCTGATCGCCGGCAAGCCCGTCTCTTGTACCGGCTGGCAACGTGATCGTTATGGCCGGTTGCTCGGCGACTGCACCGCCGGCGGCAAGGATCTCAACCGCGCGCAGGTCGAGGCGGGCTGGGCGGTTGCGTATGGCGACTTCGAGAGCGAGGAGGCCGTCGCCCGGGCGGGAAAGGCCGGCATCTGGGCGGGAACGTTCGACCAGCCGCAGAATTGGCGAGACAGCCGTCACGGCGAAGTCGTCGAGAAGAAGCACGGCACATTGGCCTCGATCGGCGATGCCGTCCGCGAGATTTTTCGCTTCTGGTGATGCGCGTCCTGAAAGCCGAACCGAGAACGAACAGG
>NZ_RZPH01000956.1:0-2321 GCF_004022825.1 Mesorhizobium sp. M7A.F.Ca.CA.004.04.2.1 | reverse complement strand
GCGCGGGTTCGTCAAGATCCCAGTCGAGGTCGCCGACAAGATCGGCCGGTTCCTCGGCGGGCTCGGCAACAGGCGGCAGGGCGGCGACAGCCGGCTGAGCCGTGACGGGCTCACTGGCGACCAGCGCCGTGCGCGCCGTCATGGCACCCAGCAGCGCATTCAACTCGTCTTCCAGGCTCCGTTCGTCCGCGGCCGGGGCATGCGCCGCCGGCGCAACATGAGCCTCTGGCGCCGCCGGCTGGACCGTAGCGGCAGCAACCTCGGCGACCGGCTCTTCGGCCGTTTCGGCAAACGCGTCGTCCAAACTTAGGTCGAAAGCATCGTCCGAAATGCCTTCAGGGATGGGAATGTCGCCGTTCGCGTCAGTGATATCGACAAGCGCATCATGCGCGTGCGGCTCGTCGAAGGCATTCGGCTCATCCGCGCGAACGTCGAAATCCATGTCGACATCAGCCATCGCGTCGTCGAAATGGCCGGCAAAGCTCTCATCGGAAATTGCATGGCCGTCACGCGCCGCCTGCTCCGGCATGGGATACTTGACGGGCTCGGCGGCCATGAATGACTGTTCGGCCGCCGAATGGTCGTCGAGCACCAGCTCGTCTTCAAGCGAGACTGCCACCGCATCGTCGAATTCGTCATCGGAGGCAACTGGCTCGATAGAAGCGGGCGTGTCGGCAACGGCGTACTGGGCCTCTTCAGCGTACTGGGCCTCTTCGGCTTCCTCATCGATCCGGAGGTCCTGGTCGAGCGAAATGGCCAGCTCGTCCGCCATCGAATGATCGTCCTCGAAGGGAGAGACGTCCTCAAGCGAACCGGCGACGGCATCGTCAAAATCAGACGCGAAAGCCGGCTCGACGGACGGCGCCGCTTCAGCTGCGACCGCATGGCTGGCGCCGGCGACGTGATCGTCTATCTCAGCCATGTCCAGTTGGAAATCGTTGTCGAGCGACACCGAAAGCTCATCGTCCATCGCGCTGGCGTCAGCCGCTTCGAATGCCGGCTCAAGCACGAAGGTCGGCTCATGAGCCTGAACAACCGGAGCGGCGTCGCTGTCGTCAGCGCCGAACTCGCCCATCATTTCTTTTTCGAGATCGATATCGAAATCGCCCTCTTCGAGCCCGTGATCGGCGGCTGGGGCCTGCGGCTGGGCGGGCGATTGCGGCCTGACCGGCTGGCGCGGGTCGAATCCCATGATCCTGGTCAGTTCCGCGAACGGATCATCGTCAGCGATGTCGTTGTTGTCGGCTACTCTCAGCTGGGTTCTGTCTGCCATTATTGTTCCCGAACTCGCACTCATTCGGACGCCATGGACGTCGCGTAGGGTTGGCCCTTACCAGCGCAATGTGGGCAAAAGGTGACAGGTTATTTAGTCAAACCTAACGCATTTCGGTGGGCGCGGCGGCTCCGATCAACGTCAGGCCGGACGTCAAAACGTCCGAAACAGCCTGCACCAGCCCTAGTCTGGCATGCGTCAATTGTCGGTCGTTAACCTTAACAAAACGTAAGTCCGGATTATCCGTGCCACGGTTCCAGTGTCCGTGGAAGCTGGAAGCCAGATCATAGAGGTAAAATGCCAGCCGATGCGGCTCGAGCGCAAGGGCGGCGGACTCGATCAGCCGCGGGTATTCGGCAAGCTTGCGGATCAGGCCGATCTCGCCCTCGTCGGTCAGCAATGCCGCGGCAGACGCCAGGCTGTTGCGGTCGAAATTGGCTTCGCCCAGTTGCTCGCTCGCCTGCCGGAACACCGAATGACAGCGCGCCGAGGCGTACTGGACATAGAACACCGGATTGTCCTTGGACTGCTCGGTCACCTTGGCGAAATCGAAATCCAGGGGCGCATCGTTCTTGCGGTAGAGCATCATGAAGCGGATCGCGTCGCGGCCGACCTCCTCCACCACTTCGCGCAGCGTCACGAAATCGCCCGACCGCTTCGACATGCGCACCGGTTCGCCCTCGCGAAACAGCTTGACCAGATTGCACAGCAGGACAGTGAGCTTCACCTCGTCGCCGGCAATCGCCCGCGCCAGGGCCTCCAGCCGCTTGACGTAGCCGCCATGGTCGGCGCCGAGCACATAGATCAGGTCGACGAAACCGCGATCGACCTTGTCCTTGAGATAAGCGACGTCGGCGGCGAAATAGGTGAACGAGCCATCAGACTTGACCAGCGCCCGGTCCATGTCGTCGCCGACCGCGGTCGAGCGGAACAGCGTCTGCTCGCGGTCCTCCCAATCTTCGGGTTTCTCGCCCTTGGGCGGCGGCAGCTTGCCCTTGTAGATATGGCCCTTCAGCGTCAGATCGTTGATCGCAGAGCGGATCTTCCT
>NZ_RZPH01000955.1:0-2322 GCF_004022825.1 Mesorhizobium sp. M7A.F.Ca.CA.004.04.2.1 | reverse complement strand
CGTCCTCGACGTGCTGAAGGCTGAAGGCTATATCCGCGATTACAGCCAGACCGACTTCGACAACGGCAAGTCCGAAATCGAGATCGAGCTGAAGTATTTCGACGGCGCGCCGGTCGTGCGCGAAATCGCCCGCGTCTCGAAGCCAGGCCGCCGCGTCTATGTTTCGGCCAAGTCGATTCCGCAGGTCGCCAACGGCCTCGGCATCGCCATCCTTTCGACACCGAAGGGCGTGATGGCCGACCATGAAGCACGTGAACAGAACGTCGGCGGTGAGATCCTCTGCCAGATCTTCTGATCTGGCAGTTGACCGCAAAGTGGAATCCGGTCTTCGGATCGTTCCCGAAGACAGAGACCTGAAACAAGAGAAGTGACGAGGACAACAAAATGTCTCGTATTGGAAAGAAACCCGTTTCGCTGCCGCAGGGCGTGACCGCGACCGTCAACGGCCAGACCGTGACGGCGAAGGGCCCCAAGGGTGAGCTGAAGTTCGTGGTGAACGACGAAGTGCTGGTCAAGATGGAAGGCAGCGAGATCGCTGTCCAGCCGCGCGACCAGACCAAGACCGCCCGCTCCAAGTGGGGCATGTCGCGCACGCAGATCGTCAACATCCTGCAGGGCGTCAAGGACGGTTTCGAGAAGAAGCTCGAGATCACCGGCGTCGGCTATCGCGCGGCACTTCAGGGCAAGAACCTGCAGCTGGCGCTTGGCTTCAGCCATGACGTCGTCTATGAGACGCCGGCCGGCATCACCATTACCGTGCCGAAGCCGACCGAAATCACCGTGGCCGGCATCGACAAGCAGCAAGTCGGCCAGGTTGCGGCCGAGATCCGCGAGTATCGCGGTCCCGAGCCCTACAAGGGCAAGGGCGTCCGCTATGCCGGCGAGAAGATCGTCCGCAAGGAAGGCAAGAAGAAGTAGCGGGCCTGGCCTCGGGAAGTTGAGGCCAAGCCAAAAAGTGTAACGCCGCGGGGAGCGGTCGCGGGAGGCGCTTTCGCCTACCGCATATGGCGGCCCCCGTTTTTTGAAGGCAAGGAAGACCATCATGGGTACCAAGGAATCCACGCAGCGCCGCGCGCAGCGCGTCCGTCGTCAGATCAAGAAGGTCGCCGGCGAGCGTCCGCGTCTGTCGGTCCACCGCACGTCGAAGAACATCTACGTGCAGGTCATCGACGACGCCAAGGGCCACACCATCGCTGCCGCTTCGACGCTCGAGAAGGACCTCAAGGGTTCGCTCAAGACCGGCGCCGACACCGCCGCCGCCGCCGCGATCGGCAAGCTGATCGCCGAGCGCGCCACCAAGGCCGGCGTCAAGGAAGTCGTTTTCGACCGCGGTGCCTACATCTATCACGGCCGCGTCAAGGCGCTCGCCGAGGCTGCCCGCGAAGGCGGCTTGAGCTTCTAAGCATAGTCCCGAAAAGTTGCAGACTTTTCGGATAGGGATTATGCGAAGGAATTGATTTCGCCCCCGGTGACCGTTTCCCGATTTATTCGGGGCGAGGCACCGGATCTTATCAGCAACCGTGCTTCCGGAAAAAAACAAGGAACAGGATATGGCACAGGAACGTAGGGATGGCGGCCGCGGCCGCGATCGTGAAGAACGCGATGACGGCATGGTGGACAAGCTCGTCCACATCAACCGCGTCGCCAAGGTCGTCAAGGGCGGCCGTCGCTTCGGTTTTGCAGCACTCGTCGTCGTCGGCGACCAGAAGGGCCGCGTCGGCTTTGGTCACGGCAAGGCGCGCGAAGTGCCGGAAGCCATCCGCAAGGCAACTGAATCGGCCAAGCGCGACATGATCTTCGTGCCGCTGCGCTCGGGCCGTACGCTGCATCACGACGTCGAAGGACGCTGGGGTGCTGGACGCGTGCTGCTGCGCGCCGCCAAGCAAGGTACCGGCATCATCGCCGGTGGCCCGATGCGCGCTGTCTTCGAGACGCTCGGCATGCATGACGTGGTCGCCAAGTCGATGGGTTCGTCGAACCCCTACAACATGGTTCGCGCCACCTTCGACGCGCTGAAGAGCCAGATGCATCCCAAGGATGTGGCTGCTGCTCGCGGCATCAAGTATTCGACCCTTCAGGCCCGCCGCGGCACCGCCGTTGCGGCTGAAGAATAGTCGATCTGACCAGGGATTTTGACCATGGCCAAGAAAGCAACCAAGACCATCACCGTTGAGCAGATTGGTTCGCCGATCCGCCGTCCGAAGGAGCAGCGCGCGACGCTGGTCGGCCTCGGCCTCAACAAGATGCACAAGCAGCGCACGCTGGAAGATACGCCCTCCGTGCGCGGCATGATCGCTGCCGTCCAGCATCTCGTCCGCGTCG
>NZ_RZPH01000954.1:0-2323 GCF_004022825.1 Mesorhizobium sp. M7A.F.Ca.CA.004.04.2.1 | reverse complement strand
GTGAGACCCCCGGTCGCCATCGCTCCACCCGCCAAAGCCGGTGCCACCCAGCCCGCCGTCACTGCCAGCCCGGCCGCCACATACACGCGCAGCCGTTGCGCCATCGATGAGGAAATCATTGTCCCCGCTCACCCTTTGTTATTAACGAAAGGTTAAGGGGGATTTACAGTCCGTGTCAATTACGACGACGGTCGGATTGTCGGCATGGTTACCCGAGGGGCTGGACAGCGGCACTTGTGCAACAGAATCGGCCAGCCAGCCGGCTTTTACCGGTCAATCTCACGGTTTGTCGCCGTTAAGCTTGGTTCTATGCAGGTCATCGTCCAAAAATCCGCAATTTGGGCGACTTGCATTATCTCTTGGCGGCGCGGACCAGCTTCGGTTTCACCGCGACACGCTCCTGGCGGCCATAGCTGGTGATGAAGTCGACGATGCGCGGCACGATTTCGGAACGGAAGCGCGAACCGTTGAACACGCCGTAATGGCCAACCGCCGGCTGCATGTAGTGGGCATGCCGCTCAGCCGGGATATTGGGGCACAGATCATGCGCCGCCTTGGTCTGGCCAAGGCCCGATATGTCATCGTTCTCGCCTTCGACCGTGAACAGCGCGACGTTGCGGATCGCCGACGGATCGATCCTGGTGCCGCGATGCGTCATCTCGCCCTTGGGCAAGGCCTGGCGAACGAAGACGGTGTCGACGGTCTGCAGATAAAACTCCGCCGTCAGGTCCATGACAGCCAGATACTCGTCGTAGAAATCGCGGTGCTTCTCGGCATTGTCGCCATCATGCTTCACCAGATGCATGAAGAAGTCCTTGTGGGCGATGATGTGGCGGTCGAGGTTCATGCTCATGAAGCCGGACAGCTGCAGGAAACCGGGATAGACCTCGCGGCCGAAGCCCGGCACCGGCCAGGGCGCATGCATCACGACATTGTCGCGGAACCAGTCGATGCCCTTTTCCTGCGCCAGCAGATTGACCGCAGTCGGATTGCTGCGGGTGTCGATCGGGCCGCCCATCAAGGTCATGGTCGAGGGCACGAAGGGGTCGCCCTTCGTTTCCATCAGCGCCACGGCGGCCAACACCGGCACGGAAGGCTGGCACACCGCCATCACATGCGTGTCCGGCCCCAGCGTGTGCAGCATGTCGATGACGTAATCGATGTAGTCGTCGAGATCGAACTGGCCATCGGCAAGCGGCACCATGCGGGCATCGACCCAGTCGGTGATGTGCACGTCGGCATAGGGCAGCATCGCTTCCACCGTGCCGCGCAGCAGCGTCGCATAATGGCCCGACATCGGCGCCACGATCAGAAGCTTCGGATCGGGCTTGCGCCCGGCGGGCACGGCACGCTCGAAGCGGACGAGATTGCAGAACGGCTTCGACCAGACGGTCTTCTCGGTGACCTCGACGCTCTTCCAGTCGACCACGGTCTTGCTCAGGCCGAAGGCCGGCTTGCCGTAGCGGCGCGTGGTGCGCTCGAACAGTTCGGCCGTCGCCGCGATCGAACGGCCCCATTGGGTGTGGGAAAACGGATTGAGTGGATTGGAATAGAACATCCGCACCGCGTCGGCATAGAGGCGCGCCGGCTGCAGGGCCGCGTGGTTCATCTCATAGAGCTGGTAGAACATCGAGAACCCCGCTGCTGCCTGCGACCGAAGGGACGACGAGCAGCGCCGAGCCCTAGATGTCTCGCGGGGAAGTTAACAACTAATTGCTGCGATGCAATACGTCACGCTGCGTGACCAATGCTTCTTTGGTTCAAGGCCATGGAAATCGGGGCCGAACGGCGCCAGCCGGCTCAGTGTGCGGCTGCGAAATGTGTAGGCAATGTGTCCGGCCCTTTTGCCGGACACAGGGAGCTCTAGACGCGCGCCATGCACACGGAAGTATGGCCGGAGCCGATGAAGCCGAGCTGGCCGGCGGCACCCTTCGACAGGTCGAGCACGCGCCCCTTGATGAACGGACCGCGATCGTTGATGCGCACGACGACGCTGCGGCCGTTGTTCTTGTTGGTCACCTTGAGCTTGGTGCCGAAAGGCAAGGTGCGATGCGCGGCGGTCAGCGCCGACGGGTTCATGCGCTCGCCCGAGGCGGTCTTGGAGTGCAGGGCATACCACGAGGCGCGGCCGCACTGGGCGGCGGCGGTCGCCGAAGAAGCGCCGACCATCAGGCCAGCAGCGATCGTTACCGCGACAAGCGCGGTCTGTTTTGGGTTCTTCATATTTGGGGGATGGCTCCGTTTTTGACAGACCCCAGCCGTTAGGTGCCAAATAAGGCGCGAAATGCGGCAGTGATCTGGCGGTTCCGGGGCAATGGAACCA
>NZ_RZPH01000953.1:0-2324 GCF_004022825.1 Mesorhizobium sp. M7A.F.Ca.CA.004.04.2.1 | reverse complement strand
CCCCACGCCATCGCCTCCAGAATCTTGATGCGGGTGCCGCCGCCTGCCGCAAGCGGGATGATGGTGAGATGCGCTCTCGACAGAAGCGGCGCCATGTCTCCGGGGTCTTCGACGATCTCCACGCCAGGCAATCCTGCCAGCGCTTGCACGGCCGTTGTCGGGTTGCGCCCGGCGAGAATCAGTGTCGCGGTCGGCAAGGCCAGTCGGATGCGCGGAAGTATGGAGCCGGCTAACCTCTGGACGGCATCGACGTTTGGCGGATAGCCGAGATGGCCGACGAACAGGATCACCGGAAAGCTTTCGTCGGATACGGGCTCGGCGGGCAGCGTTTCGGGGCTGTGCCCGGCGTGCGGAATTCCGTTTGGAACGACATCGATCGGCAACTTGTGCCGGGAAAGCGCCATCAACCGCTCTCGATCCTGGCTCGAGCAGACCCAGACCCTGTCGACAAGGGCAAGCGCCTTTCTCTCGAGACGCCTGATGCCAAGGCCCTCGCTGATCGTCGCCACCGCAGCCCGCTTCGCATCGACGTGCCGCAGCTGACCCGCCAGGTCGGACTCAACATTGTGCATGTCGAGGATGAGCTGTTTCGTCAGTGCCCGCAAAGGCCGCAGCAGCTTGAACAGGCCGATGCCCTCGATCAGCACCGTGTCCGGGCGGAAGTCCCGAACCAGTGTCTCCAGCCGCGTCAAGGCGACGCGCGAGATGCGACGCTCCGCCCTTATACGCCACCACCCGATCGAACTGGAGCGGGCCTCTCCCTTGATCGACAAGGCTTCGGTGCGGATCGACGGATCGGTTGTTTCCGTCGCCTGCGGCAGCACAGATACCAGGCAGACCGGGCCGAATTGCGCAGCAGACTCAGCATTGCGATAGTTCCGCAGATCCGCGCCTGAGATCGGCGGAAAGGCTGGATCGTGGGACACAACCAGCACACGTCGCCCGGCTTTCGCCGCGGAGACAGCGTCGAGCGGTTGTGCGCCCGCGGGTTTCAAAGTGGACGCTCTGGGCTTTGCGCCTGAGACTTCATTCCAGACGGCATGCGTGACGGCCCCAAACCATAACAATCGGCTTCGACTTGTTCAGCCGACGAGCCTTTCGTCAAGCGCCGCATCGTCGCTGATTGTCAGATGCACCAGTTGCGGCAGGCTGCCGGAATATCACCATCGCCTGGACCACGCCAACCAGCGGCCCGCCAGACGCTTCCACGATGAGGTGAGCCTTGTCCGCCGATAGGCGTCGCCGGCCATCTTGATGCCTTGCGCCTGCGTCGGGAATGGATGGATGACGTCGGCCAGCGCACGCAATCCCATGCCCGATTTGATCGCCAGCGACACCGCATTGATCATCTCGCCGGCATGGCTGGCAACGACCGTGGCGCCCAGGATGCGGTCGGACCCCTCCCTGACGTGGATTTTGACAAAACCCTCCTCCTCGCCGTCCATAACCGCACGGGCGACATCGTGCATCAGCACTGTATAGGTCTTGACCGGGATGCCGTTCTGGCGCGCCTCCGCCGGATAGAGGCCGACATGGGCGATCTCCGGATCGGTATAGGTGCACCACGGAATGACCAGTTCGCTCAGCTTCCTGCGTCCGAGAAACAGGGCATTGCGCACGACCATGCGGGCTGTCGCCTCGGCGGTGTGGGTGAATTTATAGGCGAGGCAGACATCGCCCGCCGCATAGATGCGCGGATTTGTGGTGCGGAGACAGTCGTCCACCTTGATACCGTCGGCATCGTATGCCACCCCGGCGTTTTCCAGGTCGAGGCCGTCGACATTGGGCGATCGGCCGATGCCAGTGATGATCTCATCGACGGAAATCGTCGTCGTGATGTCGTCGCACACCAGGTCGGCGAGCTTCTTGCCGCCTTCCGTCCGCACCGCCACCACCTCGGTGTTGAGGCGAACCTCGACACCCTCGCGCGCCAGCGCGTCCGAAAGGATTTGGGCGGCATCGCGTTCCTCACCGGGCAGGAACATCGGTTCGCGCTGCGCCTGGATGACCTTCGCGCCCAGCAGGCAGAAGGCCTGCGCCGCCTCGCAACCGAGCGGGCCGCCGCCGATGACCAGAAGCCGCTTCGGGCACTCCGTGAGATCGAACATGGTCTCGTTGCTGAGATAGCCGGCCTCGACCAGCCCCGGGATGGTCGGCAGCCTCGGGCGCGCGCCTGTCGCGATCAGCGCCTTCCTGAAACGCAAGGTTTGTCCGGCGACCGTGACAGCGTCCCTTCCGGAAAACCGCGCTTCGCCGAAATAAAGGTCGATGCCTTCGGAAATCAGGCTATCGGCGGCATCGGCGCGGCTGATCCGCTGCCGGAT
>NZ_RZPH01000952.1:0-2324 GCF_004022825.1 Mesorhizobium sp. M7A.F.Ca.CA.004.04.2.1 | reverse complement strand
CCGGTCTTGATGCGCTCCTTGACGACCAGGTCCTTCATCTTGGTGAAGGAATACTCCATGCCCGGAATGTCGCTGACGGCCGCATCGACGCGGCCGGCGCTGAGGTCGAGCAGCAGATTCTGCTGCGTGTCGTAGCCCTTCACGTCGCTGAAGCCATCGGCTTCCTGATGCGCCTTGACCCAGGTTTCGCCGGTCGAGCCGGACAGCACGCCGATGATCTTGCCCTTGAGGTCGGCCTCGGCCTTGATCGCGCTGTCGGTCTTGGTGGCGATGCCCATGTCGGAATCGTAATAGGGCTGGGTGAACGACTGTGACTTCAGCCGCTCCGCCGTGATGGTGATCGACGAGATGGCGACATCGATGCGCTTCGAGGTGGTGGCGGCAAACAGCGCCTGGAAGCCGAGGTCGGCGATGTCGGTGGTCATGCCGATGCGCTTGGCGGCTTCGTTGACGATGTCGACTTCAAAGCCTTCGAAAGTGCCGCTCTCGTTCTTGTACTCGAAGGGTGGATTGGTCGGGTAGGCGCCGACATTGAGCACATCGGCGGCATAAGCGGTGGCGGGGCCGGCGGCGATGCCGATGGCGGCGGCGAGAAGAAGCAATTTGCGACGTGTGAAGCTCATTTGTGTTCCCTCTGTTGTTGATCGGGCGGGTTGCTCCCGCACGGTTTTTTGCCGCCCCGCACCGCAGGGCGTCAATTCATGGCAGCGACCAATGCGGTCATGGTTGGCGACATTTTTTGTTGCAGATCGCGGATCTGCGCGCGCACTTCATCGAAGGCATGGCGCGCATTGGATGATGACTGGGACAGTATGAACGACAAGAACTGAGACTCCCACCCGGAGCACCCACGATGGACTGGCCGGCACGATGGACTGGTCTGCACGATGGACTGGCCGGCAAGCCCGTCCGGCAAAGGCAATCGCCATCGACTGTGGAATGCTTATCCAAAGTGCGGCGCTTTTCAAGGCGAAAGTTTTAAGCTTAAAAAGCTGCGGTGTCGGTTGCGTGGCGGACACCATGCGGCCCGCTGGAACCGATACCCGCGAGCGATGGCGACCCGAAGCTATTTCAGGCTTGAAATATCTCCGCGCGGGCCTAGCGTGTGCTCTCTCGCCGGGAGGTCGCGACATGAACAAACCACACCCTTTGCACGGCCCGAACAGACTGAAGCTTGGCGTCTTTTCGACCAATGCCGATGGCGGCCTTGCTATCACAGACGTTCCGGAACGCTGGACGGCGAGCTGGCAGGATAATGTGACGGCGGCTCAGATCGCCGACCGCGCCGGGCTGGAGTTCATGCTGCCGATCGCGCGCTGGCGCGGTTTTGGCGGCCGCAACAAGGTGCGGGAATGGTCGTTCGAGACCTTCACCTGGGCGGCGGCTCTTGCCATGGCCACCGAACAGATCGGGCTGTTCATGACCGTGCATGTGCCGCTGGTGCATCCGCTCTATGCCGCCAAGGCGCTGGCGACGGTCGACCATATCAGCCAGGGCCGCGCGGGCTTGAACATCGTCTGCGGCTGGAACCCGAAGGAATTCGGCATGTTTGGCACGCCTTTGGTCGAGAAGGGCTACGATCAGGCGGCCGAATGGATCGAAATCCTGGAAAAGCTTTATGCCTCGGCCGAGCCGCTCGACTATGAGGGCACCTATTACCGCCTCAAGGAAGCCGTCAGCCGGCCGGCCAGTCTGCAGGTTCCGCGCCCGGTGACCATGAACGCCGCCTTCGGTGGGCCGGGCCGCGATTTCGCCGCTGCCCGGTGCGACTATCTGTTCACGACCTTTTCCGAAATGGGCGATGCCGGCAAGCATGTCGCCGATATCCGCGAACGGGCCGACAAGGCAGGCCGCGACGTAGGCGTCTACACGGTTGCGCATGTCGTCTGCCGCCCGACGATGGAAGAGGCGCAGGCCTATTATAACAGCTATGCGGTCGATATGGCCGACCACGATGCGGTCGATGCTCACATGGCCGGCAAGAAGGAATTCTCGCAGTCGCACGACCCGCACGCCTATGACCGCTACCGGCAACGCTTCGCCGGCGGCGCCGGCACCTACCCGCTGATCGGAACGCCGGAAACGATCGCTGCCGACATGGCCGCCATTGCCGGGCATGGCTATCAGGGCATCGCGCTGTCCTTCGTCAACTACACCAGGGAGTTGCCCTATTTCTGCGATCACGTGCTGCCGATTTTGCGGAAGGCGGGACTGCGCGAATAGTAGCTTTGCTCCGGGAAGCGGCTGCCTGTTGGCGGTCAGGGATTTCATCATCAGTTTAGGTAGAGCATTCGGAATTTGCCGAAGCCTCCCCAACTTCGTCA
>NZ_RZPH01000951.1:0-2326 GCF_004022825.1 Mesorhizobium sp. M7A.F.Ca.CA.004.04.2.1 | reverse complement strand
TGCTTTGATCCCCCGGCGACATATTTTGAATCATAGTCATAGAAGGAATGGCCGGTCGGGATGATCTCGCAGACCCCCAGCGCCACATCACCCATCACCGCGCAGGTCAGCTCCCTGCCGTGGATGTAGCGCTCAACCATGACGGTATCGCCATATTTCCACTCGGACGAGCCGATCACCTGCGGCGGATGCGACTGGCCTTCATGTACGATGACGACACCGAAGCTCGAACCCTCATTGACCGGCTTGACCACATAGGGCGGCTTCATCGGGTGCTTGTTCTGGATGGCGAAGCGGCTGGCGACCTTCGATTCGGCGATCACGATGCCGACCGACTTGGCAACCCGCTTGGCCTGCTCCTTGTTCATGGCCAGAGCCGAAGCGAGCACGCCGGAATGGGTGTAGGGAATGCCGAGATATTCAAGGATGCCCTGAATGGTGCCGTCCTCGCCAAAAGGGCCGTGCAGCGCATTGAAGGCGACATCGGGCTTGAGCTCGGCAAGCACGGAGCCGACATCGCGCCCGACATCGACACGGGTGACCTGGTAGCCTTCCTTCTCGAGTTCATCGGCACAAGCCTTTCCCGACGAAAGAGACACGGGCCGCTCGGACGAAAAACCACCCAGCAAGACGGCCACATGCTTGTTTTTCATTCCCCGGCATCCCCTCTCTCACGGCGGACCAAAACCAGATTTTCCGCAACATTGAGTCAGAGTCTCCCGGCAGGTTGCCCCCCCCAGACGGAAACCGCTGAAAACGCGTCGAACGACTCAAATCAGGAAACGCTTTCGAGCAGAGAATCAGAGAGTTGATTCACTGGCAAGTGCTTACGATTCCGAGAGATTCACTTTCTGAGAAAATGGATGCGAAAAGCGTGTCGTTGAGTCTTTGCGGCAACGGTCGCGGACCGTTTCGGCCTCGTTGAAGTTCATGCATCACATGAACTTCAACTCGCGCGAAGGTGTGTTGGGATTCAGGTCAGGCCGAGTCGAAAACGATGGCTTTCGAGAACCGGAGCGGAGCGTACTCAAAGTACGTGAGCACCGGAAGCGCAGGAAGCCGTCGTTTGCAGGCCGGCATCACCTGAATATCAACGCACCTTAAAGGAGCTGCCCGAGAAACTCCTGAACTGCATGTCCCGGCCGGAAATTGCCGATGCGCTTGATTTCCCATTGCAGCCGGATACCGGAATTCTCCAGCACCCGCGTACGCACCGTCTCGCCGAGATATTCTAGGTCGTAGCCGGTCGCAGTTCCCGTGTTGATCATGAAGTTGCAATGCATCGGCGACATCTGCGCCCCGCCGATCATCAGGCCGCGGCAGCCCGCTCTGTCGATCTCCTTCCAGGCCGACGTGCCTTCCGGATTCTTGAAGGTCGAGCCGCCGGTCTTCTCGCGGATCGGCTGCACGGTCTCGCGATGGTTCTGCACGGCCTCCATCGCCGCCTTGATCGCCGCTCTGTCCTCGGCAAAGCCCTCGAACACGGCCGAGGTGAAGATCAGCCCGGCAGGCGCCGCCGAATGGCGATAGGCGTAACCCATATCGGCATTGCTCAGCGTCTGCACATTGCCCTTGCGGTCGAGCGCTCGCACTTCGACGACCCGCTCGCGCGTCTCGACGCCGTTGGCGCCTGCGTTCATCCGCAGCGCACCGCCGATTGCACCCGGAATGCCGTGGTAGAAATGAAAGCCGCCAATGCCGGCCTCGAGCGCCACCGCTGCGACGCGCTTATCGGGGGTCGCGGCTCCCGCCTTGATCCTGATCGGCGAAATCACCTCGGCCTCGCCGAAGCCCTTGGCCGAAAGGCGGATGACAAAGCCCTCGATGCCGCCGTCGCGGACCAGAAGGTTCGAGCCGACGCCGACGACGGTCAGTGGTATCTCTTCAGGAACGGCTTTGAGGAATGCTGCAAGATCTTCCTCGTCGGCCGGCTGGAACAGCACCTCAGCCAGACCCCCTGCACGGAACCAGGTGATCTTGTCCATCTCGGCGTTCGGCGTCAGGCGGCCGCGCAGGCCGGCAAGCCGGTCGCCCAGTCTGTCGATCAGGGCCTGGCCGTGCATCATGAGACGGTCCCGCCAAGCTCCTTGGGCAATGCATAGGCCCATTGGGTGATGTTGCCGGCGCCCAGGAAGACGACGAAGTCACCCGGCTTTGCCAGATCACGGATGACGGGCGCGATCGCCGCCGGACCCTCGATGTAGCGTGCGTCGCGATGGCCGCCGGCGCGGATGCGCGACACCAGCGCGTCCGAGCTGACGCCGTCGATCGGCTCTTCGCCGGCCGCGTAGACCGGCGAAGAGCCGATCGACGGCGTCAGCTCGGA
>NZ_RZPH01000094.1:0-10520 GCF_004022825.1 Mesorhizobium sp. M7A.F.Ca.CA.004.04.2.1 | reverse complement strand
TCTGCACGTCGCGCACCCTCCAATCCGTCGGCAGCGACGGCATGACGATGGCAGTGGCGGCGCGGATTTCGCCGGCGTTGTAATTGGGCGTTTCCGCCTGCGATGGCATGCTCTCGCGCACCAGCGTCGTCCTGTGGGCCTGCACCGCCTCATCGACATAGGCGGGCGGCTGCGGCGAGGCGACGACCTTGGTCACCGACATCGGCCCGATGATGCCGTTTGCCAGCCAGCCGGCGGCGACGAAGCCGGCTACCGCCGCCGCGCGCTGCAACACGCCGAAGAGCCGGCCGCGGGCAAGCCCCCTCTCCAGCCGCCGCGCGGCATCGGCGGTCGCAGGGCGCGCCATGCCCTTGGAGCCGGCAAGCGCCACGCGCAGTTCATCGCGGGTCCTGAGATCCGACATCACACGCGCCGCCGCCTCCGGGCGAGCGGACAAGAATGCTTCGACCTCGATGCGGCGGGTGACGTCGACCTGGTCGTCGACATAGGCGTCGAGGTCGATATCGGTCACGGGATCGACAGTTGCGGTCATGACGGGCCTCCAACGATCCTGAGGTGGTTTTTTGCCTTCGCCGGCTCCTCCATCTCGCGCAGTGCGGCGCGCGCCCTGCCGATGCGGGACATCAGCGTGCCGAGCGGCACGCCGCTGGCATCGGCGGCCTGTTGATAGGAGAGGCCTTCGATGGCGACGAGGTGCAGCGCTGAACGCTGTTCTTCCGGCAGGCTGAAAAAAGCCTCGCGCACCTGCGCCAGGCGCACCGAATGTTCCTGTGGTGCCGGCGTGCTGCCGTCGGCCAGGTATCCAGCCTGTTCGACGCGCGACGCTTCGGACTTGCGGGACCGCATCTTGTCGATGAAGGTGTTGTGGACGATCGACAGCAGCCACGCGCGCAGGTTTCCGCCGGAGCGGAACGTGCTGCGCCGCTCATAAGCGCGCACCAGCGCGTCATGGACAAGATCCTCGGCGTCGGTGCTGTCGCGCGTCAGCGAGCGCGCATAGCGGCGCAGCGAACCGAGCTGTCCTATGATGTCAAAACGTGGCATTGACGGTTTCATGTCCTGTTTACGGAGCATGTGGGGATTTTAATCCCTGCCCTGCCAATTTTTTCCCTTCGGAGGACATCGTTCGAATGTAACGATTGTTGCCGGCATCAATTTTATCATTGGTATCGGCACGATGTGCGATGCCCGGTAGATCGTGCCTACTTCACACGCCTCTTCTCCAGCTTCCTCGCCAGCGTCCGGCGGTGCATGCCCAACCGTCGTGCTGTCTCGGAAATGTTGAAGTCGGCCTCCACCAGCATTTCGTGGATGCGCTCCCATTCGAGGTTCTTTATCGAGGTTGGTCGCTCGGCGAGCGGCACCGAAGCATTGCCCTCGACCTGGCCGAAAGCGGCTTCAATGTCGTCGGTGTTGGCGGGTTTGGCGAGATACTGGCAGGCGCCGAGCTTGATCGCCTCGACAGCGGTGGCGATGCTTGCAAAGCCGGTCAACACGACGATCCGCATTTCAGGATCGTGCTCGTGCAGCGCCCTGACGCATTCCAGGCCCGAGCCGCTGGCGAGCTTGAGATCGACGACGGCATATTGGAAGGCAACGGTGCCGATCAGCGCATGCACGCCGTCGACGCTCCGGCAGCTATGCGTTTCGTAATCACGCCGTTCGAAAGACCGGCGCAGTGCGTTGGCAAAGGCGATATCGTCCTCGACGATCAACAGCGTGCGTTTAGTCGGCATTGTGCCCTCGTGGAGACAGAGCAGCCAGTGGCAGATGCAACGTAACCGAAGCTCCCCCCTCGGTTCTATTTCTTACGGTGACGGTACCCCCCAGCTTGCGGATGACATTGACGACCAGAAACAGGCCGAGCCCGCTACCTGGCCGGTTCTTGGTCGACGTATAGGGCTTGCCGAATTCAGCAAGCATGGCTTCTTCAAATCCCGGTCCCACGTCGACAACTTCGATGATGAGATCGTCCGCCTGGCGGCTGACGGTCAACCCCACCCATAGAGGCGACGCTTCAAGTGCGTTGTCCAGTACATTGAACATCACCTGTTTGAGCGCGGGATCGGAGACGATCTCCTGGTTGGCGCCGAAACGCCTGGTGTATTCGAAGCCTTGCGGCAGCCGTGTCGACTTCCATTCGGCCACCAGCTCCGCCAGGAAGGCGTCGACGGAGGTGCGAACCGTGCCTTCGCCGCGCAATTCGCCCGACGACATCAGGATTCCCGAAACGATCTTCTTGCAACGGTCCAACTGGCCCTGCATCTCCCGGATTTCCTGCGCCAGATCCGGATCTGCCTCGAGAGCCGGCATGCGCTGCCAGTCATTGAGGATGACGGAAAGCGTGGCCAGCGGCGTGCCGAGCTCATGCGCGGCACCGGAGGCGAGCAGGCCCATCCTGACGATGTGAGCCTCCTCCGCCGACTGCTGGCGCAAATCCGCAAGATGGGCGTCGCGGGTGCGAATGTTGTTCTGGACCCTGGTGATGAACAGCACCAGAAGCGTTGCCGCCAGGACGAAACAGATGAACATGCCCTGGATGTGCAGGCTGAACAGCCCGGCCCCGTGTGCGGCGGGCAGGCTGATCTCACGGTAAAAAGTAGTCAGCGCGATGAAGCACGTGCTTGCAATGAAGACAAGCGCCCAAACCGACCATGTCTCCAGCAGCACCGCGCCCAGGATGACCTGGAGCAGGTAAAGCGAAATGAAGGGATTGGACGCGCCGCCGCTCAGGTAAAGCTGGACCGTCAACGCGGTGACGTCGAGCAGCAGTCCAAGAAACAGCTCGGTGTTGGTGATCGCGTCCTGGCTGCTGTGCCGGCGCAGGCTGGCGACATTGAGAGCGATCAGCAGCAGGATCACCACCGCCATCGGGACCAGCGGCAATCCAATGCCGAGCACGTAGCGGACGAACAGGATCGTCACGATCTGACCACCGACCGCGATCCAGCGCAGTTGAATCAGAAGCAGAAAATTCTGTTTGTTGGTCTTGTCGTGCAACGTCATTGGGCCGGGAGGTCCCCAGCCCTGGCCAAGCAGGTCACTCAAGCGGGCGTCCGATCCAGGCGCTGGTTGAGTCTCAGCGCAAGCAACGTGCATAGCGCTCCCGACAACAGATAGGCGCCTGATGAGATCAGCCCGAAATGGGCGGACAGGAACAGGGCGACTATGGGGGCGAAGCCCGCCCCGAACAGCCAGGCGAGATCCGAGGTCAGCGCCGCCCCTGTATAGCGGTAGGTCTTTGAAAAGTTCGAGGCGAGTGCTCCTGAAGACTGGCCGAACGACAGGCCGAGCAGGACGAAGCCCAAGACCATGAAGACGGACTCTCCGACGAAGCCGCCATCGAGCAGCTGTGGCGCGAAACCGCTGAACACGGCAATGGCCACCGCCGAGCCTCCGAGCAAGGGCCAGCGCCCAACCCGGTCGGCGACGAAGCCCGAGATCGCGATTGCCGCCAGGCCGAAGAAAGCTCCGATCGTCTCGATGACGAGGAACCGTGCCGGTCCCTCGCGCGTGAACAGGAAAATCCAGGACAGAGGAAACACCGTCACCATGTGGAACAGGGCGAAACTCGCCAGCGGCGCGAAGGCGCCGAGCACGACAGTGCGCCCTTCGGCGCGCAACGTCTCGCGGACGGAAGTCGGCTCCAGTTCCTGGCCTTCGAACAGTTTGGTGTATTCCGGCGTCACCACGATGCGCAGCCGTGCGAACAGGGCGACGACATTGATGGCGAAGGCGACGAAGAACGGGTAGCGCCAGCCCCAGCTGAAGAAGTCTTCGGCCGACAGGTTGCCGACGAAATATGCAAACAGGGCGCTGGCAACGATGAGCCCGAGTGGTGCGCCCAGCTGCGGGATCATCGCATACCAGCCGCGGCGCTTTTCGGGCGCATTCAACGCCAGCAGCGAGGCAAGTCCGTCCCATGTCCCGCCCAGCGCCAGTCCCTGACCGATCCGGAACATGGCCAGCAGCCAGGCCGAAGCCTGGCCGATCTGGTCGTAACCGGGCACGAAGGCGATCGACACGGTCGAGGTCCCCAGCAGGAACAGCGCGATGGTGAGCTTGGCGCTGCGTCCGTAGGCGCGGTCGAGCGCGGTGAAGATCGCCGTGCCGATCGGCCGCGCGATGAAGGCAAGCGCGAAGATGGCGAAGGAGTAGAGCGTGCCGGTCAACGGGTCGGCATAAGGAAATACGAGCTTCGGAAAAACGATGACGGAAGCGATCGCGTAGACGAAGAAGTCGAAGAATTCCGACGTCCTGCCGATGATGACGCCAACGGCGATTTCGCCGGGCTTCACTTCATGATGCCGCGCGTTGATCCGTCTTGCGTCGGCTTCGATCTTAGAAGTTGGGCTCACAGCATTCTCCGTCGCCCCGCCGCGGTCTCATTACGATCGCTTGCCATGTGCGCGGGCCAGGTGCTTTGATGAGGCCTGCCGCGTCATTGCGGCATTGGACAAATTGTCCAATGCCTTCATTGCCGCGGTACGGCTAGCACTGGGGGGAACAACCGACAGGTCATACATTGAGCCGTCTCCGTACCCTTTTCCTGCTGCCCCTGCTGGCATCGCTCGGCTCCTGCAGCATGGTCGTCATGAACCCTGCCGGCGACGTCGCCGCGCAGCAGCGCGACCTGCTGATGGTGTCCACGGCACTGATGCTGATCGTCATCATACCGGTGATGGCTCTCACCATATTCTTTGCCTGGCGATACCGCCAGTCCAACCGCGAGGCGCGCTACGAGCCGGATTGGGACCACTCGACCCATCTCGAACTCGTCATTTGGGCGGTGCCGCTTCTGATCATAATCTGCCTGGGCGCAGTGACCTGGATGGGCACCCATCTGCTCGACCCCTATCGTCCGATCGGACGTGTAGCGGCCGGCAAGCCGCTGCCGCCGGACGTGCGTCCGCTTGAGGTCGAAGTCGTCGCGCTCGACTGGAAATGGCTGTTCATCTATCCGGAGTACGGCGTCGCCATGGTCAACGAACTGGCTGCGCCGGTCGACCGGCCGATCAGCTTTCGCATCACCTCCGCATCGGTGATGAACTCCTTCTACATTCCAGCACTGGCCGGCCAGATCTATGCAATGCCGGGTATGGAAACCAGGCTGCACGCCGTCATAAACAAGTCCGGCGACTATGAAGGGTTCTCCGCCAACTACAGCGGCGCCGGCTTCTCGGGAATGCGGTTCGCGTTCCACGGCCTGGACGACGCCGGTTTCCAGGCATGGATCGCGAAGGCAAAGGACGGCGGCGGCAAGCTCGACCGAAACGGCTATCTGGAGCTCGAACAGCCCAGCGAGAACCAACCCGTGCGCCACTATGCGGCGGTGGATGCCGATCTCTACAAGGCGATCCTCAACATGTGCGTCGAGCCCGGCAAGATGTGCATGAGCGAGATGTCGCAGATCGATGCCAAGGGCGGTCTGGGAATGGCCGGCATCCGCAACACCCTTCCGCTACTGTACGACAAGTTCGCCCGGCGCGGCACGATATTCGGCCCTGCCCCATCCTATGTCGCCAGCATATGCACGACCGAAGAAGCACTGGCGGCTTCGAAGGCCGATCAATCCTTCACGCCGATGACCTCGACGCCGATCGTCGGCGCTGGTCTGCAACGGCCACTGCCCCTGTCGATCCGACTGCCGTCACCTTCCGCAACCGGCACGCTTCGGTCGCCCTTCAACTCCTGAGGCGCCACGCAAGACATGTTCGACAATCCTGCTCTTCTCAAGGCGATCTTCGGCCGGCTTACGCTCGAGTCGCTGCCGCTGCACGAGCCCATCGTGGTCGCGACCTTCATAGTCGTCGCGCTGGGCGGCATCGCCCTCGTCGGCGCGCTGACCTATTTCAAGCTCTGGGGCTATCTGTGGCGCGAATGGTTCACCAGCGTCGACCACAAGCGCATCGGCGTGATGTACATGGTGCTCGGCATCGTCATGCTGCTGCGCGGCTTCAGCGACGCCATCATGATGCGGCTCCAGCAGGCGATGGCCTTCGGCGGTTCGGAAGGCTATCTCAATTCGCATCACTACGACCAGATCTTCACCGCGCACGGCGTGATCATGATCTTCTTCGTGGCGATGCCGCTGGTGACGGGCCTGATGAATTTCGTCGTCCCGCTGCAGATCGGCGCGCGCGACGTGTCGTTTCCGTTCCTCAACAATTTCAGCTTCTGGATGACGGTCGGCGGCGCGGTCATCGTCATGATGTCGCTGTTCGTCGGCGAATTCGCCCGCACCGGCTGGCTTGCCTATCCGCCGTTGTCGGGGATCGGCTACAGTCCCGATGTCGGTGTCGATTACTATATCTGGGCCCTGCAGGTGGCGGGCGTCGGCACGCTGCTGTCGGGCGTGAACCTGGTCTGCACCATCGTCAAGATGCGCGCGCCTGGCATGACCATGATGAGAATGCCGATCTTCACCTGGACCGCGCTCTGCACCAATGTGCTCATCGTCGCCGCCTTCCCGGTGCTGACGGCGGTGCTGGCCCTGCTGGCTCTCGACCGCTATGTCGGCACCAACTTCTTCACGAACGACTTCGGCGGCAATCCGATGATGTACGTGAACCTGATCTGGATCTGGGGCCACCCCGAGGTCTACATCCTGATCCTGCCGGCCTTCGGCATATTTTCGGAAGTGACCTCGGCCTTCTGCGGCAAGCGGCTCTTCGGCTACACGTCGATGGTCTACGCGACCGTCGTCATCACCATCCTGTCCTACCTGGTCTGGCTGCATCACTTTTTCACCATGGGATCGGGAGCGAGCGTCAACTCGTTCTTCGGCATCACAACGATGATCATTTCGATCCCGACAGGCGCCAAGATATTCAACTGGCTGTTCACCATGTACCGCGGCCGCATCCGCTTCGAACTGCCGATGATGTGGACGGTCGCCTTCATGCTGACCTTCGTCGTCGGCGGCATGACCGGCGTGCTGCTCGCGGTTCCGCCGGCCGACTTCGTGATCCACAACAGCCTGTTCCTGGTCGCGCATTTCCACAACGTCATCATCGGCGGCGTGCTGTTCGGCCTGTTTGCCGGCATCAGCTACTGGTTCCCCAAGGCATTCGGCTTCCGGCTCGATCCGTTCTGGGGAAAGATGTCGTTCTGGTTCTGGGTGGTCGGCTTCTGGTTCGCCTTCATGCCGCTCTACATCCTCGGCTTGATGGGCGTAACGCGCCGGCTGCGCACCTTTGAGGATCCCTCGCTGCAGATCTGGTTCATCATCGCCGCCTTCGGCGCCTTCCTGATCCTGCTTGGGATCCTGTCCTTCCTCATCCAGATCTTCGTCAGCGTGCGCCGGCGCGAGCAGCTTCGCGACGATACCGGCGATCCGTGGGACGGGCGCACCCTCGAATGGGCAACCTCGTCGCCGCCCCCGGCCTACAATTTCGCCTTCACGCCCGTCGTCCACGATCTCGACGCCTGGGCGGACATGAAGAATCGCGGCTACCAGCGTCCGTTGACGGGCTTCCGCGACATCCACATGCCGCGCAACACCGGAGCCGGCGTCGTCCTGGCCGGGTTGAGCGTGGTGCTTGCCATGGCGCTCATCTGGTACATTTGGTGGCTGGCGATCGTCAGCTTCGTCGCCCTGATCGGCTACGCCATCGCGCATACCTTCAACTACGACCGGGACTTCCACATTCCGTCCAGTGACGTCACCCGCGTCGAGGACGAGCGGACACGCCTGCTCGCAGCCACCAGCCAGGCGGGATAAGCACCATGGCACACGCCGACACGGTGATCGACGACACGGTCTTCCACCTGGAAGACGACCACGGCCATGCCGAGAGCGGCAGCAGCACCATGCTCGGCTTCTGGATCTACCTGATGAGCGACTGCCTCATCTTCGCGATGCTGTTCGCGGTCTACGGCGTGCTCGGTGGCAATTACGCGGCCGGACCCGCGCCGAAGGATCTGTTCGATCTTCCGCTGGTCGCGCTGAACACCACCATGCTGCTCCTGTCCTCCATCACTTACGGCTTCGCGATGCTGGAGATGGCGAAGGGACGGGTGAAACCCATGCAGGTGTGGCTGGTGATCACTGGCCTGTTCGGCCTCGCCTTTCTCAGCATCGAACTCTACGAATTCGCCCATTTCATCCACGAGGGGGCGACGCCGCAGCGCAGCGGCTTCCTGTCATCGTTCTTCACGCTGGTCGGAACGCACGGCCTGCACGTCACCTTCGGCCTGGTCTGGCTGGTGGTGCTGATGGTGCAGGTCTCCAGGCACGGGCTGATCGCCGCGAACCAGCGGCGCCTGATGTGCCTGAGCATGTTCTGGCACTTCCTTGACGTCATCTGGATCGGCGTCTTTACCTTCGTTTATCTGATGGGAATGTTGCGATGAGCGCCGGCCACCACACAGACACCAGCGACCAGAGCCACGCGCGTCACGGCGTCGATCACGGCTCGCTGCGCGGCTATCTGACAGGCTTCGGCCTGTCCGTCGTGCTGACCGCCATTCCCTTCTGGCTGGTCATGACCAACGCACTCGGCAATCAGATGGCTTCGGCGATTGCCATCATGGCCTTCGCCGTCGTGCAAATCATCGTCCACATGGTGTTCTTTCTGCATATGAACACCAGGTCGGAGAGCGGCTGGACCATGATGGCCCTGATCTTCACCCTCATCCTGGTGGTGATCGCGCTGACGGGCTCGCTCTGGGTCATGTACCATCTGAACGCCAACATGATGCCCGGCCATGACATGAGTCAGATACCCTGAGAGAGGGACCTGGCTTTGGATGAACAGGCGCGGACGACACCGCATTCGAATACAGGCGACGGCCAAAGGGTTACGCGTTCACCATGGACGCTGTTGGTGCTTTGCCTTTGCGGTGCCATCGGCGTCGCAGGGTTCTCGGCGCTCGGTATCTGGCAGCTGGAGCGCCGCGTCTGGAAGCTCGACCTGATCGAGCGTGTCGACCAGCGTCTCAAGGCGGTACCTGTGGCCGCCCCGGCGCCTTCGGCCTGGCCAGAGATCAACGCCAGGGATGATGAGTATCGCCAGCTTGCCGTCACGGGCCGGTTCCTCGGTGATCGCGAGACCCTGGTCCAGGCGGTCACCGATCGCGGCGGTGGTTTCTGGGTAATGGCGCCGTTCCGAGCGGATGATGGCTTCACGATTCTGGTGAACAGGGGCTTCGTGCCGACGGACAAGCGCGATCCGGCAACCCGCCTCGCAGGCAAGCCCTCGGGCGATCACACCGGAATTCGCGGCCTGCTGCGCCTGACCGAACCGAAGGGCGGCTTCCTGCGCAACAACGATCCGGCCGCCAACCGCTGGTATTCGCGCGATGTGCAGGCGATCGCCACGACGCAATGCCTCGGGCAGGTCGCTCCTTATTTCATCGATGCCGATGCCGCGCCCAATCCGGGAGGGTGGCCGGTCGGCGGCCTGACGGTCGTTTCGTTCCACAACAACCATCTGGCCTATGCCCTGACATGGTTCGGGCTGGCCTTGATGGTGCTGGGCGCGGTCATCTATCTGTTGCGGCAGACTGGGAAACACGGCGGGGGCTGACCGCTGGCCGAGGCAAAGCTGAAAGGAGCAGGCAGGGCAGGCTTCCCGGCACCCCCGCCTCGGGCTGGAGCACCTAGCTAAAACCGCTGGCGAAACGCGACCGATTTGCGTATCACTCCGCCGCGCCAATGGAACCATTTTCGATGTTTGAAGCCCTGCAGCCCGCCCCCGCCGACAAGATCCTCGCCCTGATCGGCCTTTATCGCGCCGATCCGCGTCCAGACAAGGTCGACCTCGGTGTCGGCGTCTACAAGGATCGCGACGGCAAGACGCCGGTCATGCGCGCCGTGCGCGAAGCGGAACAGCGCCTGCTGCAGGCCCAGGACACCAAGACCTATCTCGGCCTTGCCGGCGATACCGGCTTCAACACGGTGATGGCCAAGCTCGCCTTCGGTCCAGGCGCCGACATGACGCGCATCCGCGCCGCACAAGCGCCCGGCGGCTCCGGCGCGCTGCGGCTGGTGGCGGAACTGCTGAAGCGGACACGCTCGGATGCAACCATCTGGCTGTCGGACCCGACCTGGCCGAACCACATGCCGGTGATGCGCGCCGCCGGCCTGCAGATCCGTGAATACCCCTATTTCGACGCCGCCTCGGGCGCTGTTCGCTTCGACGACATGCTGGCGGCGCTGCGGACCGCAAAGAGCGGCGACGTCGTACTGCTGCATGGCTGCTGCCACAACCCGACCGGCGCCAATCTGGATGCGGCACAGTGGGCAGCCGTTACCGATCTGGTCGTCGAGCGCGAGCTGCTGCCGTTTGTCGACATCGCCTATCAGGGCTTTGGCGATGGCCTCGAGGCCGATGCCCTCGGCTTGCGCCTGCTGGCGGCAAAAATTCCGGAAATGGTCGTCGCCTCGAGCTGCTCGAAGAATTTTGCTGTCTACCGCGACCGCGTCGGCGCGGCGATGATCCTGGCCAGGGACGGCGCACAGGCGGATGTGGCGATGAGCCAGATGCTGTCGGCGGCGCGCGCCATGTATTCGCTAT
>NZ_RZPH01000950.1:0-2326 GCF_004022825.1 Mesorhizobium sp. M7A.F.Ca.CA.004.04.2.1 | reverse complement strand
ACCTGTTGCTGGCCATCGGCAACCCCTTCGGCGTCGGCCAGACCACCACCAGCGGCATCGTCTCGGCACTGGCCCGCAGCCATATCGGCGTCTCCGATTCCAGCTTCTTCATCCAGACCGACGCCGCCATCAATCCTGGCAATTCCGGCGGCGCGCTGATCAACATGGGCGGCCAGCTGGTCGGCATCAACACCGCCATCTACAGCCGCAGCGGCGGTTCGATCGGCATCGGCTTCGCCATTCCCTCGAATATGGTCCGCGCTTTTGCCGACGCGGCCAAGGCCGGGCTCGACTTCTTCGAACGGCCCTATATCGGCGCCGAGTTCGAATCGGTGACGCCGCAGATCGCCGAATCGCTCGGCATGGAGAAGCCGACCGGTGCGCTGGTCTCGTCGGTCGAGGCGACCGGTCCGGCCGGCAAGGCAGGACTCAAGCCCGGCGACGTGGTGCTGCAACTCAATGGCAAGCCGGTCGAGAGCATCGAAGCGCTGGACTACCGGATGGCGACGCTGTCGATCGGCACCACCGCCAATTTCGCGGTTTTGACCAAGGGCCAGCAGGCGGCGATGGATATTGCGCTGGAGCGTGCTCCGGAAGGCATGAAAGCTGCCGAGGTGACGCTGCATGGCCGCAGCCCGTTTTCGGGCGCCAAGGTCGCGGAGCTGTCGCCCCGGCTCGCGCAGCGGCTTGGCCTGCGCACGGACATCAAGGGCGTCACCGTGGTCGACATCAACCGTGATTCTCCGGCCGCCGATTTCGGCTTCCAGCCGGGCGACATCGTGCGCGAGGTGAACGGCACCACCATCGATACCGCGGCGACCCTGGAGTTGGCGGCCAGGACGGATACGCGCTGGTGGCGCTTTACCGTCGAGCGTGGCGGGCAGATAATGCGTCAGGTGTTGCGTTATTAGGGCTGGGTTCCGTGCATTCGGGCTCATGCTCCAACGAAAAAGAAGTGCATGGCCGATCTGTTCAGCGTCGATGAACCGGAAAAGACCCCGCCTGGGCGGCCGCTGGCCGACAGGCTGCGGCCGAGAAACCTTGGCGAGGTCGTCGGCCAGGAGCATCTGACCGGCCCTGACGGCGCGCTGACCCGGTTGATCGGTTCCGGCTCGCTCGGCTCGATGATCTTCTGGGGGCCGCCCGGCACCGGCAAGACCACCGTGGCGCGCCTGCTTGCCGGCGAAACCAGCCTGGCCTTCGAGCAGATATCGGCTGTCTTTTCCGGCGTCGCCGACCTGAAAAAGGTGTTCGAAGCGGCCAAATTGCGCCGCACCAATGGCCGCCAGACCTTGCTGTTCGTCGACGAGATCCATCGCTTCAACCGTGCCCAGCAGGACAGCTTTCTCCCGGTCATGGAGGACGGGACAGTCGTGCTGGTTGGCGCCACGACCGAAAACCCGTCCTTCGAACTGAATGCCGCTTTGTTGTCACGCGCGCGCGTTCTGGTCTTCCATTCGCTTGGCGAGGAGAGCATCTCCAAGCTGATGGTGCGGGCGGAGGAGACCGAGGGCAGGGCGCTGCCGCTCGACGACGAGGCGCGGACCATGCTCATCCGCATGAGCGATGGCGACGGCCGGGCCTCGCTGACGCTCGCGGAAGAAGTCTGGCGGGCAGCCAAACCCGGCGAGGTCTTCGATCCCGAGGGACTGCAGCGCATCGTCCAGCGCCGCGCGCCGATCTACGACAAGGGCCAGGACGGCCATTACAATCTGATCTCGGCGCTGCACAAATCGGTACGCGGTTCAGACCCTGACGCGGCTCTCTACTATCTCGCACGCATGTTCGATGCCGGCGAGGATCCGCTCTATCTAGGCCGCCGGCTGGTGCGCATGGCCATGGAAGACATCGGCCTTGCCGACCCGCAGGCGCTTGTCGTCGCCAATGCCGCCAAGGATGCCTACGACTATCTCGGCTCGCCCGAGGGCGAGCTGGCTTTTGCCGAGGCCACCGTCTATCTCGCCACCGCGCCCAAATCCAACGCCGTCTACAATGCTTTCAAGGCTGCCACGCGGGCCGCGAAGGAACACGGCTCGCTGCTGCCGCCCAAGCACATCCTCAACGCGCCGACAAAGCTGATGAAAGAGGAGGATTACGGCGCCGGCTATCGTTACGACCATGACGAGCCGGATGCCTTTTCGGGGCAGGATTATTTTCCCGAGAAGATGGGCCGCCAGACCTTCTATGATCCGCCCGAGCGCGGCTTCGAGCGCGACATCAGGAAGCGGCTCGACTATTGGGCGAAGCTGCGCAAGGAGCGGGAGTAGCAGGCTTGCGTGAGGCCGTTGGCCAGATCCACCAGGCAGCCAGCCGACCACGATAGCAG
>NZ_RZPH01000949.1:0-2332 GCF_004022825.1 Mesorhizobium sp. M7A.F.Ca.CA.004.04.2.1 | reverse complement strand
TGTAGGACCAGCGCTCGCACAGCACGCGCGGGAAATTGATCCAGGCGGAACCACGGATATGGTTGGCATTGGTCATCAGCGCGTGGCCGCCGAGATGTTTTTCGAAGATCCGCTCACAGACAGCGATCGATTCCTGCTGCGACATCGCGCTGAAGCCGAAAGCAGTCCAGGTCTGTTCGCTGCACTCGACGATGAACGTCGCGGTGTCGCTGTCGAACTGGTAGGCGTGCGCCCAAACCCAGCCATGCTCGGTCTTCTCGAAGATGAAGGTGAAGGCGTCGTCGAATTTCTGGTTGGTGCCGAGCCAGACGAACTTGCATTTGCGGGTGTCGATGTCGGGTTTGAAGATGTCGACGAAAGCGTTGCGCGCCCTGGAGTTGAGGCCGTCGGCCGCGACGACCAGATCATGCGTCTCCATGTAAGGTTTGGGATCGGCGATGTCGGTCTCGAACATCAGCTTGACGCCGAGTTCGCGCGCCCGGCGCTGCAGCAGGACCAGCAGCCGCTTGCGGCCGATGCCGCAGAAACCGTGACCTGACGAGACCGTGCGCACGCCGTCATGGATGACGGCGATGTCGTCCCAGTAGGCAAAGTGCTTCTTGATCCAGACAGCGCTGACCGGGTCGTTTTTCGACAGATTGTCGAGCGTCTCGGCCGACAGCACGACGCCCCAGCCGAACGTGTCGTCGGCGCGGTTGCGCTCGAACACCGTCACATCGTGCGCGGCGTCCCTCAGCTTCATCGAAATGGCAAAGTAGAGGCCAGCTGGTCCGCCGCCGAGAACCGCAACCTTCATGTCTGCGATCTCCTCTTCGCTTGCTGGAGTTCAGTATCGCGCCGGCGACAAGATATTTCAAGCTTAAAGTTTTATATCAAAACGATTGTCCTGACATGGCGAAAGCGCGCCTGCGTGTCATCGCGCAAGCGCGCTGCCGGATCACTTTTCCGGGTTCTTCGGGCTCCACAGCACCGTCTCGGCGTCCTTCTCATAGGCCATTCCGTCGGGATAGCTGATCGCTTCCAGCTGCAGCCCCCACGGCGCCTGGAAATAGAGGATGGTCTGGCCGGCCGCCGGCCCTTCCTTGACCGGCAGCGGCCCCATCCGCGTCTTGACGCCCTTGCCTTCGAGATAGGCTTTGGCGGCAGCGACGTCGTCGACATAGAAGGCGATGTGGAAGCCGCCAATGTCGCTGTTCTTCGGCGTCAGGTTCTTCTGGTCCGGTGCTGTGTATTTGAACAGCTCGATGTTCGAACCATAGCCGCAGCGCACCATGGTGACCTCTTCGATCACCGCCTTCGGGTCGACGCCCAGGAGATCCTGCATGAAGGTGCCCTTGTCGTCGGCGAACGGACCGAACGACATCGCCTTCTTGCAGCCGACCACTTCGGTGAAGAAGTCGACCGCTTGCTTCATATCGGGAACGGTGATGCCGGTGTGGTCGTGGCCGCGCATGCCCGGGATCGAATCCGCCGAGGCCATGCCGGCGCTGCCGAGCATCGTGGCGGCCAGCGTTGCAATTGCGATAGTGGTCTTCATGTCAGTCCTCTCCATTTGGCGGGACTTGGGTCTTTTGGTCGCACGCCCGAGGCCCGCTCTTCGGCGTGCGTATGCATTCATGTCGGCGCCTTGGCGGCGGAAGGAATGTCCAGCCAGTTCGCATCGATCTCGGGCAGCGGAATGGCCGCGATGAGATCGCGCGTGTAGGCCTGCTGCGGCTTGTCGAACAAGGCGTCGGTGGCGCTCGCTTCGACGATCACGCCTTCGCGCATGACGATCACTTGCCGGCACAGCCGCCGGATGACCGACAGATCGTGGCTGATGAAAGCGACGGTCAGCCCCATTTCCGCCGCCAGCTTTTCCAGCAGCGTCAGGATCTGCGCTTGCGTCGACACGTCGAGCCCTGAGACGATCTCGTCGGCCAGCACGAATTTCGGCGACAGCGCCAGCGCCCGCGCAATGCCGACGCGCTGGCGCTGGCCGCCCGATAATTCGTGGCGATAGCGGTTGGCGAAGCTTTGCGGCAGGCCGACGCGCTGCAGCGCCTCGGCAACGCGCGCCTTGAGATTGTCGCCGAGGCCATTTTGCTTGAGTGGCGCGGCGATAATGCTTGCAATGGTGCGGCGCGGGTTGAGCGACGACATCGGATCTTGGAAAATCATCTGCAGATTGCGCCGCAGTGGCCGCAGTTCCGCTTCCGGCAGATGCGTGATGTCGCGGCCGTCGTAAGTTATGCTGCCGGCGCTCGGTTCCAGCAACCGCACCAGAGCACGGCCGAGCGTCGATTTGCCGGATCCGGATTCGCCGACGATGCCGGTCACCGAGCCCCTGGGC
>NZ_RZPH01000948.1:0-2340 GCF_004022825.1 Mesorhizobium sp. M7A.F.Ca.CA.004.04.2.1 | reverse complement strand
CCTCCCCCCCCCCCGCCAGCAGCCCGAACCGCCACGAAAGCTGGAGCCGGTTCGCGGCGACAAGGCGCCTGATGCCATCGGCGCCATCGCGCACCAGCATCCGGCCGCGCGGCCCGACCGCCCAGCTTTCATCGAACTTGCTCTCCTGATCGACCGTGATCGACATGGTGATCTTGCGGCTGGCCGAAACAGCGTCGTTCAATTGCAGCCATTCAGTCCAATGCGGCTCGCCGTTTGCCCGGCAGGCAATCGTCAGGATCGGGCTGTAGCTCAAGGCACCGCCGCCGGTGATCAGCTTGTTGGTTGCGTAGAGCGAGGCCGTGACAAGGCCGTCTTCACTCGTGCCGAAGCGCCAGTTGTCAGACACCGCGCCGGCCTGGGCGATGCCGCAGACCGAGACAAGGACCAGCGCGATTGCCGAAGCGTGTCCCAATTCGACGAACAGTCTCAACACGCCCTCCAACAACCAAGCGGCTTGCAATAGAAGCGCAGATAATGATCAAAGCTTGGTCGCCACAGGCCGTCGCTCGCGAAGCATGGCGGCTGTTGCAGTTTGGCAACGAAAAAGGCCGCCTGGAGGGCGGCCTTCCTGTTTCAGCGGAGCGCTGGTGTTATTCGGCGGCCTTCTTCTTCGGCGCGGCCTTCTTCTTGGGCTCTTCCGCGTCGTCGGCCTTCTTGGCGTCGGCCTTCTTGGCGGCGGCTTTCTTCGCCGGCTTCGCCTTGACGGAGGTCTCGTCCTCTTCGTCGTCGGCCATCAGCTCTTCCTTGCTGACCTTGACGTCGGTGACCGAAATCTGACCGAGCAGATGGTCGACCACTTTTTCCTCGAACATCGGCGCCCGCAGCGTGTTCAACGCTTCCGGGTTGTTGCGGTAGAACTCGAAGACTTCCTGCTGCTGGTTGCCCGGATAGCGGCGCACCTGCTCGAACAGGCCGCGCTGCAGCTCTTCGTCCGATACGGTCACGCCGGCCTTCTCGCCGATTTCAGCCAGCACCAGGCCGAGACGCACGCGGCGCTCGGCAAGCCGCAGATACTCGGCACGCGCCTCTTCTTCCGTCGTCTCTTCGTCGGCGAAGGTGCGTCCGGCTGCTTCCAGGTCACGATTGACCTGCGCCCAGATGTTGTTGAACTCGGCGTCGACGAGCTTCGACGGCGCCTCGAACGAATAAGCCGCATCGAGCTGGTCGAGCAGCTGGCGCTTCACCTTCTGGCGTGTCATGGCGCCGAACTGGTTCTCGATCTGGCCGCGTACGACGTCGCGCAGGCGCTCCAGCGACTCCAGGCCGAGGTTCTTGGCGGTCTCGTCGTTGATTTCCAGCGCGCCGGGCTGGGACACTTCCTTGACGGTGACGTCGAAGGTCGCTTCCTTGCCGGCAAGATGCGCGGCCTGGTAGTTCTCCGGGAAAGTCACGGTGACCTGCTTTTCGTCACCGGCCTTGGCGCCGACCAGCTGATCCTCGAAGCCGGGGATGAACTCTTTTGAGCCCAGCACCAGCGGCTGATCGGTGCCCGCGCCGCCATTGAAGGCTTCGCCGTCGATCTTGCCGACATAGTCGATGGTGACGCGGTCGCCATTGGCGGCCTTGCCGGTCTTCGGCTCGTAGCTGCGCGCCGATTCGGCAACACGCTGGACCTGCTCGTCGATCTCGGCATCAGGCACGTCGAACACCTGGCGTGTCACCTTGATGTCGGAAAAGTCCTTGATCTCGATCGCCGGGATGATCTCGTAGTTGAGGCGGAATTCGAAGTCGGCGCCGCCGGCCAGGATCTTCTCGGCTTCCTTCTCGTCCTCGGTCATGATGACTTCGGGCTGCATGGCAGCCTTTTCACCACGCCCGGTAATGATCGAACGGGTCGAATCGTTGAGGATTTCGTTGACCACTTCGGCCATGAACGACTTGCCGTAGACCTTGCGCAGGTGCTGTACCGGCACCTTGCCTGGACGGAAGCCGTTGATGCGGACCTTGTTGCGGGCATCCGAAAGCCGCGCCATCAGCTTGGCTTCCATGTCACCGGCCGGCACGGTGATCTTGATCTCTCGCTTGAGACCGGAGTTGAGCGTTTCGGTGACCTGCATCGTAAAACCTTTGTTTTCACCAATGAGACTGCCACGGCCTCTGCCGTTCACAGCCTGCCGGTATATTCTTGCCGGGAATGGCTTTTGGTACGGAACCTGGCGATTTGACCGAAAACCCGGCTCAAACTCTCCCAAACTGCGTTCCAAAATGTGAATAAGTTCTTGTTTTTCCTACTTCTTATCACATTCTGCAGAAGCGGATCGTCGCGTCCCGTCACATTTGACACGCCTTTTGTCACAGGCGAGGCCAATTTTCAACAGT
>NZ_RZPH01000947.1:0-2342 GCF_004022825.1 Mesorhizobium sp. M7A.F.Ca.CA.004.04.2.1 | reverse complement strand
TGATTGCCTCCCTCGGCAAAGGCATCCGCCAGAGCGAATGCCCTGAAATCCTTTGGTTTCGAGCGTCAAAGTAACGCCGACCGATGATGGACTCAACATCACAAAGATAGTTTCTATCATTTCCCATCAGGATGATGTACGAAGGCTCAAGCAAACCCGACGAGGCAAGCATGGTGAAGCGGCCGACAATATCAGATCTGGCGCGCATCTCGGGCGTCAGTGTCGCCACCGTCGACCGTGTGCTGAACAACCGGCTGCCGGTGCGCGAAGAGACAGCGCGCCGCGTCTACGAGACCGCTACCGATATCGGCTACCACGCCGCCGGCCTTATCAAGCAGCGCATGCGCCAGGAATTGCCGGAGTACCGGCTGGGCTTCCTGCTGCTGCGGGGCAATGATGCCTTCTACGGCGACTTCGCGCGGGAACTCGAACTGGCCATCTCGCGATCGCAGCGCTTCCGCGGCGTTGCGACCATCGATTTCGCCAGTTCCCTGGCTCCCGACGAGATCGCCTCGCAGATGCGCAGGCTGGCGGCGAAATCGAGGGCCATCGCCGTTGTCGGTCCGGACCATCCGACCCTGACAGCGGTCGTGGAAACCTTGAAGGCGAGAGGGCAGCCGGTCTTTTCGGTGCTGTCCGACTTTGCCGCCGGCATCCGGGAGGGCTATATCGGCCTCGACAACCGCAAGGTCGGGCGCACCGCCGCATGGATGATCTCCAAAGCAGCCAAGCGGCCCGGCAAGGTCGCCCTCTTCGTCGGCAGCCACCGCTTCCATGGCCATGAGCTGCGCGAGATCGGCTTTCGCTCCTTCTTCCGGGAGCATGCGCCGGAGTTCAGCGTGCTTGAAACGCTGGTCAATCTGGAAGCCAACCAGGTGACCCATGACGCGATGATCGATCTTCTGGCGCGTTATCCGGATCTTGCCGGCTGCTACGTCGCCGGCGGCGGCATGGAAGGCGCGGTCTCGGCGCTGCGGGCAGCGAAGCCCGCGACCATGCCGGTGGTGGTCTGCAACGAGATCAACGCCGAATCGCGCGCGGCACTCGCCGACAACATCCTCACCATGGTGATCTCGACCCCGCTCGCCGCTTTGTGCCGTGAGCTCGTCGACCTGATGGCGCATGCCATCGAAACCGGCGCCGCCAACGCTCCGGGCCAGACCTTCCTGCCCTTCGACATCTACCTGCCGGAAAACATCTAGCCCGCCGCCGCGCAAGCCCGCCGAGGCAAATGATAGAATCCATCAGAGCGATGCGTAAATCGGCCCGCAGGCCGCGGAATCGCCCTTGACGCCCCGATGTGAAATGGAATAAATATTTCATCATCTGTGTATTTTGGTTCTTTCGTTCCGGAATATCTGTTTCAAACAGAGGGCTTGACGTTCCAGCCAGGAGGCAGGCGTCACCCGGAACAGAAAAGACATCAGGGAGAGATTCCCCGGGGAGATCGGGGATTCCGGATAAATCGGTGAAACCGGGCACCAATATGTGGAGGAGAAACACAATGAAGAAATTGATTTTGGGCGTCGCCTTCGCGGCGCTGATGAGCTCATCCGCCATGGCCGCCAAGGTTGGCGTGTCGATGGCCAAGTTCGACGACAACTTCCTGACCGTGCTGCGCAACGGCATGATCGAGCAGGCCAAGGGCATGAGCGGCGTCGAGCTGCAGGTCGAGGACGCACAGAACGACGTTGCCAAGCAGCTCGACCAGATCAAGAACTTCGCCGCCTCGGGCGTCGATGCCATCATCGTCAACCCGGTCGACACTTCGGCCACGCAGGCGATGTCGGACGCCGCCGCCGCAGCCAAGATCCCGCTGGTCTATGTCAACCGCGAGCCGGTCAATGTCGACACGCTGCCCGACAACCAGGCCTTCGTCGCCTCGAACGAAGCCGATTCCGGCACGCTCGAGACCAAGGAAGTCTGCCGCCTGTTCAAGGAAGCCGGCAAGAAGGAAGCCAATGTCTATGTGATCATGGGCGAGCTTTCCAACCAGGCCGCCGTGCAGCGCACCAAGGACATCGACGATGTGATCGCGACGCCGGATTGCAGCTTCATCAAGATCATCGACAAGCAGACGTCGAACTGGAACCGCGACGAGGCGCAGAACCTGATGACCAACTGGCTGTCGACCGGCAAGCCGTTCGACGGCGTCATCGCCAACAATGACGAAAGCGCCATCGGCGCCATCCAGGCGATGAAGGCCGGCAACATCGACATGAAGGCGGTTGTCGTCGGCGGCGTCGACGCCACCCAGGACGCGCTGGCGGCCATGCAGGCGGGCGACCTCGACGTAACCGTGTTCCAGGACGCGGCCGGCCAGGGCGCCGGCGCTCTCGATG
>NZ_RZPH01000946.1:0-2343 GCF_004022825.1 Mesorhizobium sp. M7A.F.Ca.CA.004.04.2.1 | reverse complement strand
CTAACCGCGATCATGAGTCCAGCCTCGCCACCCGCGCGGCCTGGCTTCACTATGCCGGGGGTCTGACGCAGGCCCAGGTGGCCAAGCGGCTCGGCCTGACCAGCCTCAAGGCGCATCGGCTCATCACCCGGGCCACCCAGGATGGCCTTGTCAGGGTGATCATCGACGGCGATGTCGGCGAATGCATCGACCTCGAGCAGCAGCTGATCACTGCTTACGGGCTCGACTACTGCGAGGTTGTTCCTGATCTCGATCAGGACGAGCTGCCGCTGAAGGCGCTTGGGATCGCCGGCGCTCAGTTTCTGAAACGAGAGATCGATCGCGGCGAGGACATGCTGATCGGCGTCGGCCATGGCCGTACCCTTGCCGCAAGCGTCGAGTATCTGACGCGCACCGCCGCTGCCCATATCCGTTTCGTCTCGCTGCTTGGCGGCGTGACGCGCAAATTCGCGGCCAACCCGCACGATGTCATGCATCGGCTGGCCGAGCGGACCGGCGCGCAGGCTTATGTGATGCCGGTGCCTTTCGTCGCCAACACCGCCGAGGACCGTGAAGTGCTGCTTGGTCAGCGCGGCATTAGCGATGTCTTCGACCTCGCAAGCCGGTCCGACCTGATGTTCGTCGGCATAGGGACCGCCGAGCGGGAAGCTTCGTTGGTCGCTACCGGCATGATCGAACATTCCGAAATCGATGAGGTGAAACGCGATGGCGGCGTCGGCGAGCTGCTCGCCCACTTCTTCGACGACAAGGGGCGCCCGGTGGAAACGGCGCTGTCGGACAGAATTCTCGCGCTTCCGCGGGACCAGTTGAAGGGCCGCCGGATCGTCGCCGTCGCCGGCGGCAAGATCAAAGTGCGTGCCATCAAAGCGGTGCTCGAAAGCCGCTATCTGAGCGGCCTGATCACCGACGAGTCCACCGCTCGTGCCCTTGTCGAACAGAACAAACCCAATGGCGCGAAGCGCCATGTGAACGGAGGATCGTCAAATGCGTGACAAGCGCGGATCAGCCTTGCTGGCGGTTGCGTCATGAGCGCGAAAGCCGCCACCGCATCGACCAGGCCGGCTTCGCCCGCCCTGCGTCGGGCACTTGCCGGCGCCGCGGTTGTCGTCCTGCTCGGCGCCATGGCGCTCGACACCAAGGTGGTCAGGATCGGCTCTGCCGGCGATGTCCGCAGCGCCGTCTTTTCCGCCGCTGACTACGGCAAGTCGGAGTTTCCCAAGGTGCAGGCCGATGTCGAGGCACGCGCCGCCGACGCGGTGACGGTGGCTGCTGCTATCGCCAAGGACAGGGCGACGGCGGAAAAGGAATATGGCGTGCCAGCGGGCGTCGGACCGGTCATCTCGGTCAAGTTCACCGGTGTCGTCGGCGAAGGAAAATCCGGCATCTACAAGGTCGCCGTCGAAGGCGTGCCGGACACGCTGATGATCCGGGTGCAAACGGGACCGGCGATCAACGGCACCGAGCTTCGCGACGCCACCGGCAAGATCACATTCGGCCAGTTCACCAACCAGATCGAATACCAGGACGCCGGTTCGGCGTTGAACAACGAGATGAAGAAGGAAGTCCTGGCCAAGGTCGACACCAGCACCTTGACCGGCAAGACCGTATCGGTGGTAGGCGCATTCAAGCTGGTCAACCCGAAGAGCTGGCTGGTCACTCCGGTGAGGCTGGAGGTCAAATGAGCGCGGCTGCAGACACCGGACCCGCGACCGGCGACGCCGTGCTTTCGGCGCGCAACATCGTCATGTCGTATGGCGGCGTTCATGCGCTCAAGGGCGTCAATTTCGACATCCATCGCGGCAAGGTCACGACGCTGTTCGGCGAGAACGGCGCCGGCAAGTCGACGCTGATGAAGATCCTGTCCGGCGTCGTCACGCCGACATCCGGCGACATCGTGCTCGACGGCAATCTCGTCAGCTTCTCCTCATCCTCGGACGCGCGCGATCGCGGCATCTCGATCATCCACCAGGAACTCAGCCTGGCGCCGAACCTCAGCGTTCGCGACAACATCTTCATGGGCCGCGAACTGCGCACCAGAACCGGCCTCGACTTCGCCGAAGAATCGCGCCAGGCGCGCGCGCTGATGGCCGATCTCGAAGAGGACATCGACCCGATGACTCTCGTCGAGGATCTGCGCCTGGGTCAACAGCAGATCGTCGAGATCGCGCGGGCGCTGTCGGTCGATTCACGCATCCTCATCATGGACGAGCCGACCTCCGCGCTCAGTGCAACCGAGGTCGAGGTGCTGTTCAAGGTGATCCGCGATCTGACCAGCCGCGGCGTCTCCATCGTCTACATTTCACATCACCTCGAAGAAGCGCTGCAGATCACCGACTACGCCGT
>NZ_RZPH01000945.1:0-2345 GCF_004022825.1 Mesorhizobium sp. M7A.F.Ca.CA.004.04.2.1 | reverse complement strand
TCCTTGTTCTTCACGGTGCTGTGGCCAAGCACGACCTTCGGCATCTTGGCCATGAAGTCGACTTTAAGCTGCTCGCCGAATTCGGCCGGCAGCGGCGGATTCTTATTGAGATCAAAAGCTTCGATCGCCTTCTTCGCCATGCTGTCGAGATCGATATTGGCGCCGCCAAAGTTCAAATCGACATCGGTGGGCAACAACCCCACGCTCCAGCTCGGCAGAAGCTGGGTCGGCACGGTCAGCCCCGATGCCTTGATGCCGTACGTGATCGTGCCGTTCTGGGCCACGCCATCGGTGCCGAACACGGTGCTGAGCTGGGTGGCGCCGAAATTGCCGACCGGGCTTTCCACCGCGAAATCCTTAAAACCGTAGGTCCCGTCGATACGCTGCCAAAGCGGCAAGGCGGCGAGCAGAAGCGATTTGAGCTGCGCCTGGTTGGCCTTCAGCGTCGCCTCGTCCTCGTTGGCCACCGCAAATGCCAGGAGGTCGAGCAATGGCTTGGTCCGCACGCCCTTGCCGCTGGCTTCGACCGACAGTTCCGGCGACCTGACGGTGACCGGGAATTTCAACCCGCTCTCCGGATCGTCGAAATCGATCGCTTCGACAAAGCTCGACACCTTTTGCGAGGTTGTGAAATCGACGCCCCCGGTCGCCGACTTGGTCGCGGCAACGGTCGCGATGCCGGCGCCCGTGCTGGCTTCCATGTGCTGCTTGGCATCCTTCGATGCCATCGTCATGGCGGCCATCGAGCTGGTGCCGCTGGTGAAGGCCGCCAGATTTGGATCGTAGACGCCCGAACCCTTGCCGTCCTTGATCGAAAACTGAGTGCTTTGCAGCCCTTCGGGTCCGTTGAACTCGAAGGAGGCAGTTTGGGAGAAATCCATGGAGTCATCCCAGGACCCGTCGCTGCGCGGCTTGACCATCAGGGCATAGGGCGCGAAGTCGAACTTCAGCAGTTTCTGGTCCGGAAACGATGCCGCAAGTGCCTTGAAATCGAACAGGATCCTGTAGGCGCCACCTTCAAGCGAAACCTTCAAAATGCCTTTGTCGATGGCCTGCTTGCCGACATAGCGGGACAAGTCGTCGGATAATTGCTTCGCACCCTGACTATCGACGGTCTGACCGAACGCAGGCGCGCTCAACGCAAGGAGGAAAACGAATGGCAGGGCACGGTTCACGCGAATTCTCCGTTTGACCTAATGCATGTCGCCCAAAGTGGGTCCTGGTTTGGGAGAACGACATGCATAAACAAAACCCCAAAGCGCATGCGCTTTAGAAGGGACGTCCGTCTGGTATGAAATTACTGCTGCAACCGCAAGGTGAGATCAACAAGCCACGAGCGGACCTCATCAAAGCACCAGCCGCATCAGCGGGCGGCCGGCCTTGCGTTCCACCAGCCGCTCGAAACCCGCCTTCTCGAAGATCCGCGACGAGCCGACGAACAGGCCGATCGAGCGCGAATCGCGAGACAGGTCCATCGGGCACGCCTCGAGCAGCCGGGCTCCATTCTGGCGGGCGAAATTTATGCCGCCTTCGACGAGGCGATGCGTGATGCCCCTGCCGCGCGCCTTGGCGCGGATGAAGAAGCAGGAGATCGCCCAGACGGCCGGATCCGCGGCGTCGGCAGGATCGACCGGTGCCGAGCCCCTGCCCTGATTGTTCCATTCGGGTACGTCGGCGCGCGGTCCGATCTGCATCCAGCCGACCGCCTGGCCATCTTCGAATGCCAGCAGTCCGGGCGGCGGGCCGGCCTCGATACGCGCCTTGATGTGGTCCTTGTTGCGTTCCCGGCTGCTCTCGCGCCGCACCGCCGGCGCCAGCCGGAAATGCGTGCACCAACAGCCGTAGCAGGCGCCTTGCTTGCCGAAGAGGTCCTCGAATTCAGCCCAAAGCTCGGGTGCAAGTGGCGCTATGGTCGTGCTCATGCGTTCTCCCCAGGCCAGCCTTGTCGCTGGCCTTGCACTGTCGTACCATTGCATCTGTTCTCTTTATGTTCGCAGCGATGGCGGCCCCTGTCAACAATCCCGATCACGGTTTTTGCCGCGACTGCCTGACGTTTCAGCGCAGCCAGGCGCGCCGCTGCGAGCGCTGCGGCAGCCCGCGGCTTGCGCGCCATCCAGAGCTTTACCGGCTGCATCTGGCCCATATCGATTGCGACGCCTTCTATGCGGCGATCGAAAAGCGCGACAATCCGGCGCTCAAGGACAAGCCGCTGATCATCGGCGGCGGCAAGCGCGGCGTCGTCTCCACCGCATGCTATATCGCCCGCATCCAAGGCGTGCGCTCGGCCATGCCGATGTTCAAGGCGCTCGAAGCCTGCCCGGAGGCGGTGGTCATCAGCCCCAACA
>NZ_RZPH01000944.1:0-2348 GCF_004022825.1 Mesorhizobium sp. M7A.F.Ca.CA.004.04.2.1 | reverse complement strand
GTTATAGAACCGCAGTAGCGGATCCCTCGTTATGGATTCCACCGAAGGCATGACACCGGTCCGATGCCAATCGTCGATGGTCCGACGAAATTCCGGATCCGGCCGAACCTTGTCGGGCAACTCGTCCTGTGCTCCCGCGTAGGACGGGCAACGTCCGTCGCCGACCAACCAACGCGCACCGACCTGCCGTCCATAGTCAGACATTTGCGACAACAGGCGGCGTGCCATGTCGGTGCCGCGGAATTCGGGTCGCACACCAAGATTGTACACGTAGAGTGACCGTGCAGGTCGGCTCCTGGCAAGCGAAGAGTAGGCGGAGAAGGTCTTGGGGAACCTTCCCGTATCGTGCGGATCTTGGCTGGTTTCCACGAAGCAGATCGCGCCGGCAACAAGGTTCTCAACCATGGCCAGGATCATTGTATGCCCGAGCGAAAGCCGGTGGTGAATTGTTTTTTCGCTGGCACCGAGTCGTCCCCAGGCCGCGGCCTCCATCGCGGCCATGCCCGGAACGTCGTCTGCCATAAGCTGTTGAAATACGATCATCTTCATCGTCGAAAGGCGGCTCGTAATTGCGATATCGAATCGATAATTTTCTGATACCAGCTGTTGATGAGTGCATGAGTAGGGGCGGGTTGTCTCATGATCTTCTATGTTTGCCATCGCTTGCATGCCTATACCCTGGCAAGCCTGCTACTCTATTTTCGAACAGATTTGCAGGGTTCTGTGCGCTTTGTCCCCTATGACGAACGGGAGCATCTGCTTGAGATTTCCAGAGGCACCGTTCTTTGGACGGATTTGGACCGACTGAGCGAAGCAGAGATTGAAGCATGCTCCAATCTCAGCCAGCGGATGAAGTCGCAGCAGCCTGATCTGTTTCAACTCAACCATCCCCGAAAAAGCCTTCAGCGTTTCGATCTATTGCGTATGCTGTTCGCGGACGGCATCAATGATTTCAATGTATACAGACCCGAAAGTCTGCCGGCGGGAATGCGTTTCCCTGTCTTTCTGCGTGACGAGACGGGCGCCGCTTATAAAGTGCCGCCGCTGTTGCAATCGCCGGCGGAACTCGGCGAGGCGCTCTCGAACCTGGGTACGATGAATTTTGTTCGCCCCATAGTGGTGGAGTTTGGAGCAAAGGCTGGTGCCGATGGCAGCTACCGAAAATACTCGGCATATCGGATCGGCGAGCGCAGTTATGCGCAACACTGCTTCGCCAGCAAGGAGTGGTTCATAAAGGTACAGGGAGGCGGTATGTCGGGGCAACATCGGGTCGAGCATACCGAGTTTGTGCGCGACAATCCGCATGCGGTAGAGCTGATGCCGATTTTCGAGAAGGCGGGGATCTCATATGGCAGGATCGACTACACCATTGTCGATGGTCGTATCCAGGTTTTCGAGATCAACACCAATCCCACTGTATTGAACGACCCGCCCACACCCTTCGACAGATACGATTCGTTGCCTTACGCCAACATGCATGCAGATGCCTTGGCACAACTGCCATATGCTAACGATCCCCTATCCACTCCGGTTATCGATGAGACACATTTCCAGATCTTGGGCCGCCTGAGAAACAAGTACCGTCGCAGACGGATGAAGCTGACCGTTCGAAAGGGCTTCAGGTCTTTCCGGGACGCCATGTTCGGCGCCAAGCCTTGAGTTCTCGAACAAGAGCGCGGGGCAATATCGCTCTGGCGATCGGCGCGCGGTGTGCCGCAATCTTTCGTGATTTGCCGATAGTTTGGCTTGGACATTATTTCGCCGGCCACGTAACAAATCAGCGCCGAGACGCGAAATTCGGGGGAGTGAACTCTTGTGAGCGGCAAGGACGAGGCCGAACTTTCCCGGCTGATGCGGGCCGCGATCGCGGGAGATGAAAGGGCTTACGCCGACTTTCTGCACCGGATTGCCGCGCTGGTTCGCGGTTTTGCCAGGCGCAAGATCGTGCAGGGCGGGGTCGATCCCGAGGATGTCGTGCAGGAAACCTTGCTGGCTATTCATGTAAAACGACATACCTGGCGTCAGGATGCGCCGGTGTTGCCGTGGATCTACGCGATCGCCCGCTTCAAGGTGATCGATGCGTTCCGGCGGCGAGGACGGCGCATCGAGATCGATGTTGACGATATCGCCGAGACGTTCGCCGAGCCGGAAACCGAGACCGTCAGCGAGCGAGATATCAACCGGGCATTGGACAGCCTGTCGCCGGCACAGCGCTCCGTGGTCTCGGCCGTGTCGGTGGAAGGGCGGTCCATCGGTGAGACGGCGGCGAAGTTCGGCATCAGCGAGACGGCGGTGCGTGTGTCGCTGCATCGCGGACTTGCTGCGATAGCCAAGCGATTCGGGCAGGG
>NZ_RZPH01000943.1:0-2351 GCF_004022825.1 Mesorhizobium sp. M7A.F.Ca.CA.004.04.2.1 | reverse complement strand
GGCTTGTACAGCGGGCCCGGATTGACGCTTCGGCTTGAATCCCCGCCTGGCCCCGGCATCGGCGCACCGAGCTTGTCCGCCGCAATGCCGGCGTCGCGCACATCCTGCGCATAGATGGCGGCGATGGCCGCCCCTTGCGCGATCAGCTCCGCTTCGGTCTGGCGGATCAGCTGGTTCTCGTAGAGGCGGAAGAAGAACAAGCCGACCAATGGCAGGGCCATCACCATGATCAGGATGGCGACGACGACCGTGGCAAGCCGTGGCCGCCACTTGCGGCCGATCCATTTGCCGGAAGTCGTCAGCCGCATCGGCCAAGCCGGAAGCCGACGCCATGCACGGTCTCGATGGCATCCAGGCAACCCACTGCTGCCAGCTTGGCGCGGATGTTGCGGATATGGCTGTCGACGGTGCGGCCGGCGACATGGATGTTTGCGGCATAGGCGCTGGCCATCACCGCGTCGCGGTCGAGCACATGCGCGGGCCGCGCCAGGAATCCCTTCAGGATCGAGAATTCGATCCCCGTCAGGGCAAGCGCCTTGCCGTCGAAGCTGGCAGCGTGACTGGCCGGCGCCAGAGCCAGTTTGCCATGCGAAAACTGCCTGTTGTCGACCGGTTCGGCCGCCGCCGGGCGGGCGCGCCGCAGGATGACGTTGACGCGGGCGACCAACTCGCGCGGGCTGAATGGTTTCGTCACATAGTCGTCGCCGCCCATTTCGAGCCCAAGGATGCGATCGATCTCCTCGTCGCGCGCGGACAGGAACAGCACCGGCACATCGGATGTGTGCCGCAGTCGCCGGCAGACCTCCAGCCCGTCCATCTCCGGCATGCCGATGTCGAGCACGACAAGATCCGGCGCCCGGCGGCCGATCGCCTGCAGGGCGGCGGCACCGTCGGCCACGCCTGTCGTTTTCATGCCGGCCTTTTCCAGCGCAAAGCAGATCACCTCGCGGATGTGCGGGTCATCGTCGGCGACGAGGATGTGATGCGGCATGGATCAGCGGCCCGGCATGGAAGGTTCGATAGCGGAGGGGATCACGAACGGCCCCTTGGTGTCGAGATATCGAAGCAGCCGCCAGTCGCAAAAGCTCCAGGCCCGCCAGTTCTGCTGGATAGTTCGATACCAGATTTCATCGCTGCCGCGCACGCCAGCCAGTTCGCGGACAGTGCCGGCCGCCGCCGTCTTGCCCTGTTGCTCGAGGAAGCGATCGAGTGCGGGAAACGCGCCTGGACCGAGCGAGTGAAGATACCAGGCGTCTAGGGGAATGCCCTGGCCGGTCATTTCGAGGGAATGGTCGACATTGTAGTTGGCGATCGTTGCTGCGAAATTGATGAAACAGCCGGCATAAAGCGTCAGAGATAACGTCAGAAGATTGGCGGACAGCAGCCATTCGTTGGATTTTCTAAGCGCGATGCGAGCGATGATCAGGGCAAGGCCTGCTGCCACCAGCCCCATCCAGACAAAGGCAGCGACGCGCCAATAGGTCAATGCATAGATGCCGATATAGAGGTCGAGCCGCAGGATCGACGAGACCACCAGCATGATGTTTTGCGCCACCCAGGCGTAGACCAGCCGGCGGATGAGCGGATCGGCCGAGGTCTCGCTGCCTGGCCGCAGCGCTGCCAGCACGAAGCCGGCGGCAAGCAGCGCCGTGACGATCAGGGGATAGGCGCCACGATGCGCGTAGGCCGCGTAGCTCAGCCCGTCGGGAAGGGCCGCCCCGCCCCACAGATAGGTGGCGTCGAGCGCCGTCTGCAGCGCAAACAGGATGTTGAAGACGATCAGGGCGCGCAGGATGGCGGCCTTGCCGAACAGGATATCTTCGATGGTGGTGACGGTTTTGTCGGCTTGAGCGCTGACGGCGGGCGCCGCGCGCCGGTTGCGGCGAACCGGGCGCGGCAGGCGCGGCCGCAGAAAAGCCCAGACAGCAGCGAGCACGAACAGCCAGAAGGCAATCCGCGCCAGCTGGATAAGATCGAGCAGCCTCACGAGGTCGATCAGCGACAGCCAGTAGTCGATCACCGGATTGGCGGCGCCGAACAGCGCCAGGAAGACCGCGCCCAGCGTCAGCGGCATCACCCAGACAGCGATCGCCGCCAGCCGGATGCGCCGCCGGCCGAACCGCCGCGCCGTCCTGCGCCAGCGGATGAAATCATTGGCGAAGCGGAACGGCGCCGCCAGCCCGAACAGCACGATCTGCCCGGCAATACGGGCGATGCTGTGCCGCAGCCGCCCGCTCAGCGAAAGGGCAAAGACGGTCAGCGCCGCCAGCGCGATCGAAACCGACAGGGTGCTGACGTTTTCAGCCAGCGGCAGCAGCGCGACAAGCGAGGCGATGGGCTTGAGCCAGACC
>NZ_RZPH01000942.1:0-2353 GCF_004022825.1 Mesorhizobium sp. M7A.F.Ca.CA.004.04.2.1 | reverse complement strand
GTCGCGGAATGTCAGGCAGGTATTTGTCATTCTGCGATCCGTAGGCGGCGAAATCCGGCTGCTGGCAGCGGCCGATTGGATATGTGATGTTATTACATTAGTCAACAAGCCAATCCGGCGGAATTGCGGCCGCAGGGTCAACTTGCCGTGTGTGCATGCCATATGCCGTTGGCCCAAGGGGATTCGACCTGGCGACCTTGCCCCAAGCCGGCCGCGACTCTAAAGAAGCGCAACCGTCACAGGAAGGAACCATCCAATGAGCATTCGTCGCATCGATGTCGGCCCGCGCATGAGCCAGATCGTCATCCATGGCAATACCGTCTATCTGGCTGGTCAGGTCGGCCAGCCAACCGGCAACGTCGCTTCGCAGACCAGGGACATCCTGGCGGCTGTCGACGAATTGCTGGCCAAGGCTGGCTCCGACAAGACCAAGATCCTGCAGGCGATCATCTGGCTGGCCGACATGAGCACCTTTGCCGAGATGAACGCGGAATGGGACAAGTGGGTGCCGCAGGGCAACACGCCAGCCCGTGCCACCGGCGAAGCAAAGCTCGCCACCCCGGACTATCTGGTCGAGATTATTATTACCGCCGCGATCTAAAGCGTCGACTTTCACCTTCTCCCCTTGTGGGAGAAGGTGTCGCCGAAGGCGACGGATGAGGGGTGTTCCAGGGAACGCCAACGTCTCACTCCGCTGGAACACCCCTCATCCGTCTCGACGCTGTCGCGCCGATCCACCTTCTCCCACAAGGGGAGAAGGGAGCGTCGGCGCTACCCCTGCGGCCTGAACCTTGCCACCAGCGTGTGGCTCTCGGCCGCGTAGGTAAAGCGCACATGGGTGACCGGATGTTCGGCGCTCCATGTCCGCCGCTCTACCACCAGGCACGGCGCGCCGGCTTCGATGTCGAGTGCGGCCGCTATATGTCTGTCGGCGGCGACAGCGCGAATCCGGTGCTCGGCTTCGCTCCACGGCACGCGGCCGATCAGCCATGGTCCTGGTGCGATGGCCACGAATTCCACGTCTGCTGCCTCGGGTACGGCGGTGAGGTTGATCAGCCGCTGTTCATGCGCGAACGGCCGCTCGCCGGCGAAATGCCCGCATTCCAGCGCCAGAACCGGTCCGGCCAAGCCCAATTCCAGCAGGGCGCGATCCTCGGCGCTGCTGCGCCTTTTGTGCCGAGCGACGCGCTCGTAGCGGTAAGGCAAGCCGAGCGCTTCGACCTCGATGCGGATATCGTGGATTTCCAGCACCGCCGCTTGCGACTGCGGCCGGCGCACAAAGCTGCCTGAGCGGCGGCGACGTTCGATCAGCCCGGCCTTGGCAAGCTGTGACAGCGCCTTGTTCACCGTCATGCGCGAGCAATTGTATTGCACGCTCAGTTCGTGCTCGAACGGGATGCGATGGCCGGGCGCCCAGGCACCGGACGTGATCTTCTCACTGATGTCGGTCAGGATGCGCTGGTGCAGCGAGCCGCCACCGTCCGCTACCACTGTGCCGGCCATGCTCATGCCGAAAGCGCCGTCATCACGCTGCGAAACCGCTCGGCGATAGCCTCTCGCTTCACATGCGTGCCGCCGCTGACCTGCTTGAACCCATGCACCCAGACGCAGTCGACCTTGCCGCCATTGGCGAAGATCCAGGCGTCCAGGATCGCGTCGCCGCTCTTGCCGGCCAGCGAGGGATTTTTGGGATCGAGCGAGACGAGATCGGCGGATGCGCCGGCGGCGATCTGCGAGATGCCGGCGCCAAGGGCGACGCTGCCCCCGTCTAGCGCGGCATCGAACAGCGCCCGGCCGGTCGAGCCGCCCGCGACCGCCAGCACATTGCGGGCGCGGTGGGCGAGGCGCTGTGAATATTCGAGCTGGCGCAATTCGTCGGGCAGGCCGATGAGCACGTTGGAATCGGAGCCGACGCCATAGCGGCCGCCATGTTCCCTGAACAGCGGCGCGGCAAAAGTGCCGTCACCGAGATTGGCCTCGGTGATCGGGCAGAGGCCGGCGATGGCGCCGCTCCTGGCCATGGCAACGGTTTCCGTATCGGTCATATGGGTGGCGTGGATCAGGCACCAGCGCTTGTCGACCTTGGCATTGGCGAGCAAAAACTCCACGGGCCTCGCGCCGGACCAGGCAAGACAGTCCTCGACCTCTTTCACTTGCTCGGCGATATGGATGTGAATCGGCCCCTCCGGCGCCAGCGCGGCGACTTCGGCTAGCTCCTGCGGCGTCGCGGCACGCAAACTGTGCGGAGCGACGCCGACGACAGCCTGATTCAACGCGCGAACCAATTCGCGGCATTTCTCAACAAGCCGCGAGAACCGATTCACATCGTTGATGAATCGCCGCTGACCTTCGT
>NZ_RZPH01000941.1:0-2357 GCF_004022825.1 Mesorhizobium sp. M7A.F.Ca.CA.004.04.2.1 | reverse complement strand
GCTCAATGCCTCTTGTCAAAATCTCCTGACACAAACAGTCCAAGACACTTCAATCACATAACAAAAAACCCCGCCGAAAATCGACGGGGTTTGTCAGCAGTCTGAACGGCGCCAAGTGGCGCCGTTTTTCATTCTGTCGGTCAGCTCAGCTACAGGTCAGCTCAATAGGGTGAGTAGCACTGCTGGCGCGGGCCGTTGTAGGGCTGGAAGGTGTTGTCGTAGGCCCGGTACGACCGGTAGCGGTTGTAGCACCATTGGACATGGGCGCTCGAAAGCCGTCCCGCGCGGTAGTAGCGGCGCGGCGCCGGCCGATCGTAGTAGTCGTAATTGTTGTACATGCTGCCGAGGCCGAGCCCCAGGCCAAGGCCCAGGATCGCGGCACTCGCGCCATCATCGTAATAACGGCCGCCGCGATAGTGATGGCGACCATGGCGCCAACGCCAGTTGTCTCCGCCATTCCAGTGACCGCCGCCGCCCTGCCAGTGTCGACGGCCGCCGTTCCAGTTGCCCGACCGGCGCCATCTCCAATCATTGTTGAACTGACGGTTGTTGCCGCCCGCCCAGCTGTCGCGGACAGGCGTGACATTCGGCGCCGCCGTGCTGGTGGGTATCGACAGATCCGGCTGCATGATCGGTCCGGCGGCGGACGGTGCCGTGACGCCGGAAAGGATACCGAGGGCTATCAGCCCCGATTTGACCGTGGAAGAAAAGAGCGAATTCATTGCACTCTCCAAGAGTTACAGGCCCCGCGCCCACCCGAGGAATGGGGCAACAATGGATGTTTGCATCTGAACGGCGGATGAACGGAAAGGTTCCGTCAACCATGACGCGAACGCACCCAGGACCAATCGATCTCAGATGGTGGTCCTGCGCGCTTGTTTTCCGAAGCACTTGCGGGCAAAGGTCATGGCATGTCGCTGCGCCTTGCCACCTTCAATGTCGAGAACCTGATGAACAGGTTCGATTTTTCCGGCTATCGCAACCAGCTCAACGAGGATCGAACGCTGGCGCTGTTCGATATCCAGAGCGAGGCGGAATACAGGATCCTGGAGCAGGCCCGCGCCATCGCCCAGTCCGACGACACGCGCCAACTGACGGCGCTGGCGATCGCTGCCACCCGCGCCGACATCATCTGCATGCAGGAAGTCGACAATATCGAGGCGTTAAAGGCGTTCGAATACGGCTATTTGTTCAAGATGGTGGGGCAGGGCTACCGGCAGAAATACACCACATCGGGCAATGATTCGCGCGGCATCGACGTTGCCGTGATGATGCGCAACGAGACCGCGCAGGGCCAGCCGATCGAATTCGTGCGCATGACCAGCCATGCCTATGTCACCTACGAGCAGTTCGGGCTGCACACGCCGGAACTCGAGGCACTGGGCAATCAGGCCAATGAGCGCATTTTCCGGCGCGACTGCCTGGAGATCGACATCACCGTGGGCGGCGTGCCGCTGACGCTCTATCTCGTGCATTTCAAGTCGATGGGCTCGCCGCGCAACGGGCTCGACGGGCGCGAGGCGACGATGCCGGTGCGCATCGCCGAAGCGCAGGCCGTGCGCCGCATCATCGAGGAGCGCTTCGGCAAGGACTATGCCGCCGACAAGAGCTGGGCGATCTGCGGCGACATGAATGATTATCGCCAGCGCGTGAAGGTGGCCGGCGATGCGATCGACGGCTATCGCTTCGAGGTGGTCGACGAAGCCCTGTCCTGCATCAACGTGCTGACGGCAGGCGGCTTTTGCGAAAATGTCGTCGAGAGGCGGCCGGAGATGAACCGCTGGAGCTTCTACCACACGCGAGGACCCGAAGAGCCGCATCTGTGCCAGCTCGACTACATCCTGTTGTCGAAGGGGCTCGCCGCCAGCAACGCAACGGCCGTTCCCGACATCATCCGCAACGGCCAGCCCTGGCGCACCATCTTTCCGCCGGGGCAGGAGGTCGAGCGGTTTCCGCGCGCCGGCTGGGACCGGCCGAAGGCATCGGACCATTGCCCAGTGGCGATCACGCTGGACATGACCTGACGCATGAGTTTCGACCTCCCGCGCAACGTCATCCTGCCGGTCGACGACATCGACGTCCGGCTCGATCCCGGTCCGCACCCTTTCGCAAGGGACAATGCAGAGGCGATCGCCGAGAACTGGCAGCACGAAATCGCCGCCAATCCGGCGCTGTTCGACGGCATGGTGGTGCTGCTGTCGCAACTTGCCTACCGCGACAGCCGTCTCGTCGGCCGCTGCCACGCGGTCAATTACTCGACGTTCATGCTGTGGCGGAAGCGGCGCGAGAATTCGGGCGCCGAGCATGCCTATGCCCATGCCATGCTGGTGGCCGGCGACAATGCGCTGGTGGCGATC
>NZ_RZPH01000093.1:0-10641 GCF_004022825.1 Mesorhizobium sp. M7A.F.Ca.CA.004.04.2.1 | reverse complement strand
GATCATCATCGACATGATGGCGAAGATGGCGAAACCGCCGGCGCCGAAGACCGGGATCAGGAACTGGGCTGATGTCACCGAACCGATGTCGACCATCCGGTAGATCGCCAGCACGCGTGCCCGGTCGTGATTGCCGACGCCGGAATTCAGCCAGCTTTCGACGATGGTGAACAGCCCGGCGAAGCAGAAGCCGCCAGCAAGGCGCACCGCGCACCACATCACCGGATCGATGACCAGCACCAGGAGCAAGGTGCCTACCGAGGCGATTGCCGCCAGCGCCGAAAATGCCCTGATATGGCCGACCGCCTTCATGATGCGGGTGATGGCCAGGCAGCCGAGCAGGAAGCCGGCGAAGTAGAAGGTGCCCATCAGGCCGATGTCGGAAGCCGAAAACCCTTCCTGCGCGCCGCGCAGCGCGATCAGCGTGCTCTGCAGCCCATTGCCGCCGAGCAAGATGCCGGCGGCGAGAAGAAGCGGGATCATCGGGCGGATGGAGGACATGAAGAGGCGATCACGTGTCGGTGATCCCTTCTTGGACCATCGCCCTGGCCAACGCCAGCAGCAATTCCCTGCGCCAACAGGGATGATCGCTGTATTCGCCTGGATTCGTTTCCCCCGTTTTGCTTGGTCAGCGCTCAGGGCTGCCTTCGACGTGACTGCCGATCGTCGGGCCACAGGCCAAGCCGCTCGGCTGCTCCCGTTGCGACGCCTATTCCTGCGAGGACTGCCATCAGCCCGACAATCAGGTTCGCGCTCACTTGTTCGCCCAGGAAGACAACACCGAAGATCGATGCCGTCACCGGATTCACCGCAACGGAGACGGCAACCAGTGTCGGCGGCGCGCGCTCGAGCGCGAATGCCCAAAGGAAGAAAATGAAGGCGCCGCAAATTATGGCCAGATAAGCGCTCGCGATCCACTGAGGTGCACTGAGAGTGGCAAGTCGCGCGAAGCCTCCGCTCGAAACCACCAGGACCGATAGGCAGACCGCGCCCACGCCCATGCCAAACGCCACGAACGGGATTGGCGCGGTGCGGGATAGAAATGGTCTCGACCAGACGTTGTAGAGCGCCATGCAGAAAGCGGCCGCGACCATGAGAAGATCTCCGCGCCAGGCATCTGGGGGAGCAGTCGTCAGGCTCGTGCCGAGCGCTACGGCCACTCCTGCCATTGCGATCAGCACACCGACGATCTTGCGGATGGTCGGCGGCTCGATCTTCAGAACTGCCGCGGCAAGCATGGTGAGCAGAGGCAGTGTCGAAAGCGCAAGCGCACCTCGCGCGGCCGTCGTGTAGACAAGGGCTCCATTGAAGAGCACCGGAAACAGCCCGAAGAACAGAAGACCCAATGCACCAGTGCCGAGCCAGTCGCTCTTCGGCGGCCACCTGTCTCGCCGCCAGAGAGCTACGGCGGCCAAAACCAGAAAGCCGCCGCCGAACCGGACCGCACCGATAGCGAGAGGATCGAGCGTGCCCGCGAGATATCGCGTTGCGCCAACGGCGGTGCCCCCGAAAGCGCTGGAGAGAATCGCGGCGAGCACTCCTGTGATTTCCATGGTTCCCGACCTTGCTGGCTCGGAACCGGGGATATCGGGAAGGCGGGCCATAAGGAATCGAATAAGCTCAATGAGTTTGATAACATTCACTATGAGTATCCCGAATCTCGATCCGGACCTTCTGCGGGCCTTTGTCGTCGTTGCCGAGCGACTCTCGTTCACGCGAGCCGCCGAGCAGCTCAATAGAACGCAGGCGGCCGTCAGCTTGCAGGTGAAACGTCTTGAGGAGCGCATCGAGACCATCTTGTTCCGGCGCTCGACAGCCCGCGTTGAACTCACCGCCGCCGGGGAGGGCTTTCTGATCGATGCCCGCCGCATACTTGCTCTCAATGAGCAGGCGATTGCGCGTGTTTCCGGTCAGCAGGTGGCCGGACAGGTTCGAATCGGGGTCATGGAAGATTATGGCACCAAGATCCTGCCGCGCCTCCTTTCTGGCATCGCCGAGCGATTTCCGTTGGTGCAGGTCGAAATGGAGATTGGTCTTACCGCCCGGCTCCTGAAACGGCTTGGGTCCTCGTTCGACGCCGTCATCGCCATGCACCCGGAAGGTACGACCGAGGGAGATTTGATATGCCGCGAAAGGGCGATTTGGGCAGCGGCGGCGACGCGAGCCGTCGAGGAACTCGATCCGCTGCCCGTCGCTCTGTCGAGCCCCGATTGCCTGTTTCGTTCCTGGGCAATTGAGGCGCTCAACAAGGCAGGCCGGCCATGGCGATTGGCCTATGTCAGCCCGAGCCTCTCAGCCACGGAGGCAATTGTTGAACAGGGCCTGGCGGTCACCGTGGTCAAAGGCAGCATGCTTGCGCCTGGCCTGCGCGGCGTCCATCCAGGCCGCCATGTGCCGCCGCTGCCCGGGGCGGAGATTCGTCTTCACCGGGCGGAGACCTCTTCCGCCAACGCTTTACTGGTCGTCGATCACCTTGCCCATCGCCTCCGGCTGTCGGCGCTTGGCTCATAGAGGTGATGCTTTGACGGGCCGAGCGGGCCGACGGCGGAGCCGGCCCTTCATTTTGAACCCGTCGCGCATGTTGAGGCCGAGTAGCGTGATGTTCGTCGCGCCGGCGGCCAATTCGAGCGCCTGCACGGCGTAGAAGCTGGTGTCGAACTCGCTGGCTCTCGCCTTGGATGCGAGGAAGAGTGCGGAGGGGATGAGAACCAGGAGACCATTGGCGGCTATCCATGGCATGCGCTTGATCTTCCCATGGCATGCGCTTGATCTTCGCGCCGATCAGCCCGGCCTGCCGGCCCTTGGCCGCCGCAAAGCCCGAACCTCCCGCCGCCGCCAGCGCTGGAACGAGCAACAGGAAGCTCCACGGTATGGCCATCTTGACGGCGGCTATCGCCACCTGGGAGGCAAACATCTCACTGAGGACCGTCGACAGCCAGAGGCTTGCGATCGTCAGCATCGCGACCGTCCCGGCGACTGGGTGAATGACCTTGCTCATGGCTTTCCCACCATTCTTGCAACCGTTTAAGCCAGGCAGATGCCCGGCACCGCCACCTTTTGGAACAGATGCGGAGAGGCGACGGCCGAGGACGGATAGGCCGAGAGCTTCGCCCTGAACTCGGGATGCGAGAACGCGGCCCGGAAGTCAGCCATCGTTTCCCATATGGCATAATTGAAATAGGCCGGACTTTCGCCGATTGCGCGGTGAAGCTGGGTCGAGATGAAGCCGGGTTGCTGCTTCATGAAGACCGCATCATCCTGCCATGCATGGAGGAAGGTCTGCTCGTCGGCCTTGTCGAGCGTGAAGACGTTGACCAGCACGACGGAGGTAGCATCGATCGCGATCTGGCGGTCGATCGGGAAAGCGGGGTTCAGTGGGCGCATGAGCGACATCATAAGCTCCGTTAATTGGTGTTATGGTGCCAATCTGTTACCTTGATTACATATCTATTTGACAACATAATGTCAATAGCAATATAGGATGTCATATGCCTGATGCCAAGCGAACACCTGCCGGCAATGCCTTGACCGATCTCATTCTCGACCTGTTCAGGCTCAACAGCCGAATGCTCACATCGGGTGACAGGCTGGTCGCCGACCTCGGTTTGACGAGCGCCCGCTGGCAGGTTCTCGGCGCTGTCGTGACCGCCGAACGCCCTCAGCCGGTCGCGTGGCTGGCGCGCGATCTGGGAGCCAGCCGCCAGAATGTCCAACGGATCGTCAACGACCTGCATAGGGAAGGGCTCGTCGCCTTCGAGGCCAACCCGCATCATCAGCGTGCGCAGCTTGTCGTTTTGACTGACAAGGGAAGACAGACTTTCGATGCCGCGATGCATTTGCAGGCGCCCTGGATCGAAAACCTCGCGGATGGCCTGCTGGTCGAGGACATCAACACCACGCACAGGGTCATGACGGCGCTGCGGAAAAAACTGGAAGGCAACGATGAAGCTGAAGAGCAAGCCTGACGGTTGTGGCCCTGTGGCGGTTTCCTTCACAGGCTGAGCGCCGCGCTGATCCTCGCGCTGCCTCGCTCCGGCTACCGGGCGGCGAACACCATGGACACGGAAGTCCGCTTGCCTTGACAAATCCGGCCTCCCATGCGCTTTTCGCGCAAATTTTCAGGGCCGGGCCGCGATGCCTTGGCCGGCAACTAGAGCACCCCGGACTTTACCAATGACAATGCACCGTTACCGCAGCCATACCTGTGCCCAGTTGAGGAAGAGCGACGTCGGCTCGACCGTTCGCCTGTCGGGCTGGGTGCATCGCGTGCGCGATCATGGCGGTCTGCTCTTCATCGACCTGCGCGACAATTATGGCCTGACCCAGATCGTCGCTGATCCGGATTCTCCTGCCTTCAAGGTCGCCGAAACCGTGCGCGGCGAGTGGGTCATTCGGGTCGACGGCGAGGTCAAGGCGCGTTTGCCCGAGACCACGAACGCCAATCTGCCGACCGGCGAGATCGAGATCTTCGCCCGCGAGATCGAGGTGCTGTCGGCGGCCAAGGAATTGCCGCTGCCGGTGTTCGGCGAGCCCGACTATCCCGAGGATATAAGGCTGAAATACCGCTTCCTCGATCTGCGCCGCGAGACGCTGCACAAGAACATCATTGCGCGTACAAAAATCATCGCCGAAATGCGCAAGCGCATGGGCGAGGTCGGCTTCACCGAATTCTCGACGCCGATCCTCACCGCGTCGTCGCCCGAGGGCGCGCGCGACTTCCTGGTGCCGTCGCGCATCCATCCCGGCACCTTCTACGCGCTGCCGCAGGCGCCGCAGCAGTATAAGCAGCTGATCATGGTGTCGGGCTTCGACCGCTACTTCCAGATCGCGCCCTGCTTCCGCGACGAGGACCCGCGCGCCGATCGTCTCCCTGGTGAGTTCTACCAGCTCGACCTTGAAATGAGCTTCGTCGAGCAGGACGACGTGCTTTCGACCATGGAACCTGTCATGCGCGGGGTCTTCGAGACCTTCGCCAACGGCAAGCCGGTGACGCAGAATTTCCAACGCATCCCCTATAATGTGGCCATGCGCAAATACGGTTCCGACAAGCCGGACCTGCGCAACCCGATCGAAATGCAGGCCGTTTCCGACCATTTTCGCGATTCCGGCTTCAAGGTGTTCGCCAACATCCTGGCCAACGATCCGAAGGCCGAGGTGTGGGGCATTCCGGCAAAGACCGGCGGCAGCCGCGCCTTCTGCGACCGCATGAATTCCTGGGCGCAGGGCGAGGGCCAGCCGGGGCTGGGTTATATCTTCTGGCGCAAGGAGGGTGACAAGCTCGAAGGCGCCGGCCCACTCGCCAAGAACATCGGCGAGGAGCGCACAGAGGCGATCCGCCTTCAACTCGGCCTTGCCGACGGCGATGCGGCCTTTTTTGTCGCCGGGGATCCGAAGAAGTTCGTCTCCTTCGCGGGGGCTGCGCGCACCCGTGCCGGCGAGGAGCTGAACCTTGTCGACCGCGAGCGTTTCGAACTGTGCTGGATCGTCGACTTCCCGTTCTTCGAGTGGAACGAGGAAGAGAAGAAGATCGACTTCGCCCACAACCCGTTCTCGATGCCGCAAGGTGGCATCGATGCGCTGAATGGCGAGGACCTGCTCGGCATCAAGGCGTTCCAGTACGACATGGTCTGCAACGGGTTCGAGATCGCCAGCGGCGGTATCCGCAACCATCTGCCCGAAACCATGGTCAAGGCATTCGAGACGGTCGGGCTGGATCGCGCCACGGTCGAGGAGCGCTTCGGCGGCCTCTACCGCGCCTTCCAGTATGGCGCGCCGCCGCATGGCGGCATGGCCGCCGGTGTCGACCGCGTCGTCATGCTGCTGCTCGGCGCCAAGAACCTGCGTGAGATCACCATGTTCCCGATGAACCAGCAGGCCTACGATCTGTTGATGAACGCGCCTTCGGAAGCGAGCCCGCAGCAGCTTCGCGACCTGGCGCTGCGCGTTGCCGTGCCCAAGAAGGACTGACGGCGGCGTTGCAACTGCCCTTTCTCCCCGTCTCTATACGGGGAGAAATGTCCGGCAGGACAATGAGGGGCAGCGCGGATGCGGGCGATTGGCGAACGGCCGTTGCAGCTGACGCCTTCTGACAGGCAATCGGTTCGGCATGAATTGCAATTTGTAGGCGTCGGCGCTGCCCCTCATCCGCCTGCCGGCACCTTCTCCCCGTATAGTGACGGGGAGAAGGGAACTACTTCGATCAGTCTTCGTTGGCCTTGACGGTGACGCCGAGCGTCTTCGGCAGGTCGAGCGGGTTGGACATGGCGCCCGCCATGATCAGTGCGAACGGCACGGATGCCGGCGGCTCGGCCGAGATTTCGAGGCTCTTCGGATCATCGAGGAATTTGCTGACCGCGGCCGTAACCTGCGCCGTCAGTTCCGGATTGTTGAGCTGCGCCATGCCGAACGGCACGATCGCCTTGGCCTGGTTGGCGATGTCCTTGCCGGACATGCCTTGCTGCTTGCCGACATAGTCCAAAACCTTGTTGGTCAGCGAATCGTCGTCGAAGCGGATCGAGGCGCTGTTGAACGAAAGCTGCTGCAACAGGCCGAGCATGGCCATGCCTTGCGCCGAATTGTCGGCGCCTTCGGGCTGTGCAGCCATCTTCTTCTGCATTTCCTGCAGCGACTTGATAAAGTCCAGCGTGTAGCCGCCGAGATTGAAGGTCATGCCGAGCGTGCCGGCATTCTCGACCGAGATGTCGTATTTCGACAGTTCCATCTTGCCGTCCGTGGGCTGCCAGGTGCCGGCCATTTCGAGATTGCCCGCGATGTTCTGGTAGCCGAGCGCGTTGATGACTTCCTTGGACTTCGGATCGTCCACCAGCGTCAGGTCGGCGTTGAATTTCTCCGTGGTGGCGGTGAATTCCATCGCCTTGCCGTCCGCCGGCGGCGTGATCTCGATGGCAAGTCCATCCATCGAGAAGGCGGTCTTGTCGGCGACCTTGACGGTCATGTTCGAGAGTTCGGCTGACTTGTACATCATCAGCGAGCCGAGCGGGCCGGTGGCGCCGTCGGCCGGAACTGTCATGTCATGGATGACGAAGGGGCTGAGGTCGAGGGTGACGCCGTCCTTGCTGTGTGTGAAGGCAGCCGTCGATACGGTGGCGATGTCATAGCCGCCATTTGCCTCGGTCACACCTTCGAGTTTGACGTCGCCGATGGGAAGCGCTTCCTTCTCCGCCGCCGGTTTGATGGCAACGCCCTGCAGCACCATGCTGGTGTTGTCGCCGGTCACGCCAGTCCAGGTGATGTCGACACCTTGTGCGACAAGCGCGGCCTTCAGCCGGTCGGCCACTGCCGTATCCTGTGCGAGGGCCGCATTCAGCGGCAGCGTGAGCAAGAAGGTCGAAAGGGCTAATTTCCTAAGAGTTGAGCGTTTGATTGTCATCGCAAGGTCCCTGAGAGTGTCCTGAAATTGTTTTTTCAATTATTTGCGCCATCACCATTCCGTGACGAACTGGACCGGAAAAAGGCGTGTCCCGGCACATTGGTCAAAAATCGCGGTGAAAGGCAAACCCGATCCCACCGTCTTTGCGCAAACCGGTGAATTTGTCATGAAGAGCCGATAGCCGGATGTCGTCGCGCTTGGCCATAGAACCCGCATGTAACAGGCTGATGTTGGCCGACATCCCCCGGGGTGCGGTTTCGTGTTGCAGAAGGGCCGGTATCTCTGTCGGGCTCTTGCCGCGAATCACCCGCTCGGCTAGTCCGAGCCCATGGGAAAAAGGCTTTTGCCGCCTGAAAATGGCGGTGGCGATCATATCGAACCGGTCGATCTGAAGAAGGCGCTGGAAGAGCGCTATCTGGCCTATGCGCTGTCGACCATCATGCACCGGGCACTGCCCGATGTGCGCGACGGACTGAAGCCGGTCCATCGCCGCATCATGCACGCCATGCGCCTGCTGCGGCTCAACCCCGACCAGGGCTTTGCCAAATGCGCCCGCATCGTCGGCGAGGTGATGGGCAAGTTCCACCCGCATGGGGACCAGTCGATCTATGACGCGCTGGTGCGGTTGGCGCAGGATTTTTCGATGCGCTATCCCTTGGTCGACGGGCAGGGCAATTTCGGCAACATCGACGGTGATAACGCCGCCGCCATGCGCTACACCGAAGCGCGCATGACCGATGTGGCGACCGAACTCTTGTCCGGCATCACCGAGGATGCCGTCGATTATCGGCCGACCTACAATGAAGAAGACGAGGAGCCGGTGGTTTTGCCCGGCGCCTTTCCGAATCTGCTGGCCAACGGCTCGTCCGGCATCGCGGTGGGCATGGCGACATCGATCCCGCCCCACAACGCCGCCGAGCTTTGCGATGCCGCACTTCACCTGATCGAAAACCGGGACGCGCCGGTGGCGAAGCTGATGGAGTTTGTCCAGGGGCCGGATTTCCCGACCGGCGGCATCATCGTCGACAGCCGCGCCTCGATCCTCGAAGCCTATCAAACCGGCCGCGGTGGCTTTCGCGTGCGCTCGAAGTGGTTCCAGGAGGACCAGGGCAGGGGCACCTGGAGCATCGTCGTCACCGAAATACCCTACGGCGTGCAGAAGGCGCGGCTGATCGAGAAGATCGCCGAACTGCTGATGGCACGCAAGCTGCCGCTGCTCGAGGACATCAGGGACGAAAGCGCCGAGGACGTCCGCGTCGTGCTGGTGCCGAAGAGCCGTTCGGTCGATCCCGGCATCTTGATGGAATCGTTGTTCAAGCTGACCGAGCTCGAAAGCCGCTTCCCGCTCAACATGAACGTCCTGTCGCGCGGCAAGGTGCCCAACGTGCTGTCGCTGAAGGGCGTACTGCAGGAGTGGCTCGAGCATCGCCGCGAGGTTTTGATCCGCCGCTCGAAACATCGGCTTGGCGAGATCGAAAGACGGCTGGAGATACTTGCCGGCTATTTGATCGCCTACCTCAACATCGACGAGGTGATCAGGATCATCCGCGAGGAGGATGAGCCAAAGCAGGTGATGATGGCCCGCTGGTCGCTCACCGACACCCAGGCCGAAGCCATCCTCAATATGCGGTTGCGCGCTCTGCGCAAGCTTGAAGAATTCGAGATCCGCAAGGAATTCGACGGCCTGAGCGCGGAGAAGAAGCAGATCGAGGCACTGCTTGCTTCAAACGAGAAGCAGTGGGCGACGATCAAATGGGAAGTCACCAACATCCGCGACAAGTTCGGTCCGGAGACCGAACTCGGCAAGCGCCGCACCCAGTTCGCCGACGCGCCCGAGCATGATCTGGCCGACATCGCACACGCCATGATCGAGCGCGAGCCGGTCACGGTCGTCGTGTCGGAAAAGGGCTGGCTGCGGGCGATGAAGGGGCATCTGGCCGATCTCTCGACGCTGACCTTCAAGGAGGGCGACAGCCTCAAGCTCGCCTTCCATGCCCAGACCACCGACAAGGTGCTGGTCTTCACCACCGGCGGCAAATTCTACACCATCGGCGCCGACCGGCTGCCTGGCGGGCGCGGCCATGGCGAGCCGATCCGCATCATCGTCGATATGGACAATGACCAGGACATCGTCACCGCCTTCGTCCACGACCCGAAGCGCAAGCTGCTGCTGGCCTCGCACGACGCCAACGGTTTCATCGTGCCGGAGGAGGAAGTCGTCGCCAACACCCGCAAGGGCAAGCAGGTGATGAACGTCAAGGCGCCGGACGAAGCCAAGCGCTGCATCCCGGTCACCGGCGACCATCTCGCCATCGTCGGCGAGAATCGCAAGATGCTGGTGTTCGCGCTCGCCGAGATTCCGGAGATGGGCCGCGGCAAGGGCGTGCGGCTGCAGAAATACAAGGATGGCGGCCTTCTCGATCTCAAACCGTTCACGCTGGAGACCGGCCTCTCCTGGCAGGATTCGGCCGACCGCACCTTCACAAGGTCGCGCGAGGAACTGGCCGAGTGGATCGGTGCCCGTGCGTCGGCCGGACGGATGGTGCCGAAGGGATTCCCGAGGACGGGGAAATTTGGGTAGCGCTGCTAATCTCCCCTCGAGGGGGAGATGTCGCCAAAGGCGACAGAGGGGGTCGGCACGACTGGACGCGACCTCCTTCGCCGGCAGAGGAGGTTAGCGCTTCACGCGCGGCGACCCCCTCTGGCCTGCCGGCCATCTCCCCCTCGAGGGGGGAGATCCCCAATCATTTGGACTATCGTCACGATTGCTGCACTATATCAGTGCATAGACAGGAGGGGTGTTTGGGAGAGCCAGGCGTTTGAAGGAAGCAAAAATCCAGAAACCGGAACGGCAGCAACGCCTGTTCGGCCTGTCGACGCCGCTCAGGTCCGCCGTCATCCCGCCGCTGTCGGCGGCGCGCTGGCTGCTGGTGCTGATCGTCGCCGCCGGCGTTTATTTCTTCCACGGCTTCCTGTTTCCGGTGCTGGCGGCGCTCGTCATCGCTTTCGCAAGCTGGCCGCTTTACCGCCGCCTGCTTGTCGCGGTCAGTGGCAACCGCACCATCGCCGCGACCTTAGCCATCCTCTTTATCTTAGCCTTCCTGGTGATCCCGATCGCGCTCGCCGGCACCTATGCGATCAACGAGGTCCGCGAATGGGTCGCCTGGGCGATCGAGACCAACCGTCATGGCGCGGTGACACCGCACTGGATCGCCACCATGCCTGTCGTGGGCGAGTGGCTGAACCAGCAG
>NZ_RZPH01000940.1:0-2358 GCF_004022825.1 Mesorhizobium sp. M7A.F.Ca.CA.004.04.2.1 | reverse complement strand
CGATATGCCTTGCCCGTGCCGGATCCGGCGCCAGGCGGTCCCACAGAACCAGGCAGATGATCGGGACCGCGTAGATGAGATTCTGCGCGATGAGCATGGGGATGGCGCCATTGGCCGCGGCAAGGAACTCCGCGCGCGTTTCCAGCCGCATGCACACCTCGCTCGAGGTTGTCGACAGCAGGAAAAAGACGAACGGTCCCAGGAACCAGAAGAAGAACAACGACGGCCAGAAGACGACTGCAATCAGCGCCCGACCAGCCAGTTTCCTGTGATTGATCATGAGTTTCCCGAAAAACCGTTCCCACTTTTCGGGATCATGCTCTCGTCAACTGGCCTGGTCCATGAAGCGGGGGAACCAGCCTTCGTGCGCCGCGGAGAGTTCGCTGACCGGGATTGCCCTGGCGTCGCCAAGCTTCAGCGCGCTGCCCCCGGTCGAGCCGATCCACGGCGCGAAGATGCCGAGTTCGCCCTGCTGCTTGCGAATGGCGTCCCATTCGTCACCATGCGGATCGATCGACAGCGTCAGGAGATAACGGCCCTGGTCCTCGCCGAACCAGACCGGGATCGGGTCGGTGCCGACAAGACCGGGAACGGCGGCGCCGATTCCGGACGCCATCGCCATCTCGGCAAGTGCAACGGCGACACCGCCATCGGAAACGTCGTGCGCCGCCGTGACGATGCCGGATGCGATGAGCGCGCGCACATGGTCACCGACGCGCTTCTCATGCTCGAGGTCGACCGGCGGCGGCGGGCCATCCGTGCGGCCGTGTACGTCACGCATATAGACCGATTGCCCGAGATGCGTTCCCCAGGACGCGGGTGCGCCGACCAGCAAGATCATCTGGCCCTCGGCCGCAAAGCCGGTCCGCACCATCTTCGACCAGTCGGCGATCAGCCCGACGCCGCCGATGGTCGGGGTTGGCAGGATGCCCTGGCCGTTGGTCTCGTTGTAGAGCGAGACATTGCCGGAGACGATCGGGAAGCCGAGCGCGCGGCAGGCGTCGCCGATGCCCTTCACCGCGCCGACCAACTGGCCCATGATCTCGGGCCGTTCCGGGTTGCCGAAATTGAGGTTGTCGGTGGCGGCCAGCGGCAGAGCGCCGGTGGCGGTCAAATTGCGCCAGCATTCGGCCACCGCCTGCTTGCCGCCCTCATAAGGGTCGGCCTCGCAATAGCGCGGCGTCACGTCGGAGGAGAAGGCGAGCGCCTTGGTCGCATGGCCTTCGACCCGGACCACGCCGGCATCGCCGCCTGGAAGCTGCAGCGAATTGCCCTGGATCAACGTGTCATACTGCTCCCAGACCCAGCGGCGCGAAGACAGGTCGGGCCCGCCGAGCAGCTTCAGCAGCGCGTCGGCAACGTCGGCTTGCGGAATGTCATTGGCGGCCAGCGGCGCCGGCTTTTTCGGCTCGACCCACGGCCGGTCATATTCCGGAGCCTTGTCGCCGAGATCCTTGATCGGCAGATCGGCGACCTGATCCCCCTGGTGCAGCACGCGGAAGCGCAGATCGTCGGTGGTCTTGCCGACGATGGCGAAGTCGAGCCCCCATTTGTGGAAGATCGCCTCGGCTTCCTTTTCCTTTTCCGGGCGCAGCACCATCAGCATGCGCTCCTGGCTTTCCGACAGCATCATCTCGTAGGCGCTCATGCGCTCTTCGCGCACCGGCACCTTGTCGAGATAGAGCTCGATGCCGAGGTCGCCCTTGGCGCCCATTTCGACCGCCGAGCAGGTGAGGCCGGCGGCACCCATGTCCTGGATGGCGATGACGGCGCCCGAGGCCATCAGTTCGAGGCTGGCTTCCAGCAGGCACTTTTCGGTGAAGGGATCGCCGACCTGCACTGTCGGGCGCTTCTCATCGATCTTGTCGTCGAATTCGGCCGAGGCCATGGTGGCGCCGCCGACACCGTCGCGGCCGGTCTTGGCGCCGAGATAGACGACCGGCAGGCCGACACCCTTGGCTTCCGACAGGAAGATCGCATCGGTCTTGGCAAGGCCCGCCGCGAAGGCGTTGACCAGGATGTTGCCATTGTAGCGGGCGTCGAAATTGACCTCGCCGCCGACTGTCGGCACGCCGAAGGCGTTGCCATAGCCGCCGACGCCGGAAACCACGCCTGAAACGAGGTGCCGGGTCTTGGGATGGTCAGGCGAGCCGAAGCGCAGCGCATTCATCGCCGCGATCGGCCGGGCGCCCATGGTGAAGACGTCGCGCAATATGCCGCCGACGCCGGTCGCCGCGCCCTGGTAGGGCTCGATATAGGACGGGTGGTTGTGGCTCTCCATCTTGAAGACGACGCAGTCGCCGTCGCCGATGTCGACCACGCCGGCATTCTCGCCCGGCCCCTGGATGACCTGAGGTC
>NZ_RZPH01000939.1:0-2359 GCF_004022825.1 Mesorhizobium sp. M7A.F.Ca.CA.004.04.2.1 | reverse complement strand
GTATGAGGCGCTGCTTACCGACGATCTCGTGCAGTCGGTGTTCATCCGCACGCTGCGCATCGCGGCGGTCGTCACCGTGGTTTCGGTGGCCGCTGCCTACGCCATCACCGTCGTCTGGGTGCGTGGAACCCCGGCACAGCGCCTGGTCGCCGAGTTCTGCATTCTCGTTCCCTTCTGGATTTCCGTGCTGACCCGTGCCTTCGGTTGGGTGGCGCTGCTCTCCAATCGCGGCCTGATCAACAGCTGGCTGCAGGCGATCGGCTTCATTTCCGAACCGTTGGCGCTGGTGCGCAACGAATTCGGCGTCATCGTCGGCATGACGCATTTCCTCATTCCTTTCGCCGTCTTCCCGCTGGCATCGGCTATGCGCAGCCTCGACGACCGCGTGCTCCTGGCCGCGCGCGGGCTCGGCTCCAGCCGCATGCGCACCTTCTGGACAGTGTTCGTGCCGATGACGCGCTCCGGCATCATCGGCGCGGCGATGATCGTGTTCGTCTTCTCGCTCGGCTTCTTCGTCACGCCGGCGATCCTCGGTGGCGGCCGCAGCGTCATGATCGCCGAGCTGATCTATCTCAGGATCTTCCAGAGCCCGGACTGGGGCCTGGGGGCGGCGATCAGCGTCGTGTTGGTGCTGTTCGTCGGCGCGCTGATGGCGCTTTTGTTCCGATACGTCAGACCGAAGCAGTTGATCTGATGCCGACCTACCGCCCCGGTCCCGTCTCGCTGATCATCGCCGCCCTCGTGGCGCTGTTCCTGCTGATGCCGCTGCTCGCCGTCATCCCGGTGTCGCTGACGCCGAGCCGCATGCTGGCGATGCCGTCGGGCGAACTGTCGCTGCGCCACTACCGGGCGCTGGTCGAGGACCCGCGCTGGCTCCAATCGATCCTGCTCTCGATCCGCATCGGTGTCGTCAGCAGCGCCTTTTCAACCGTGCTCGCGCTGTGCTTCAGCCTCGGCGTCTGGATGTTCCAGCCCCGCTTCACCGCGGCCCTGGTCGGCTTCGTGCTACTGCCGATGGTGGTGCCGCCGGTGGTCTCGGCGATCACGCTCTACTTCCTGCTGACCTCGATCTCGGGCTTCAGCACGTTCTTCGGCTATGACACATGGCTCGGCGTCGCCATGGCGCATTCGGTGATGACGGTGCCCTTCGCCACCGTGCTGATGCTGGTCTCGCTCAGCCAGCTCGACCGGCGCATCGACCTTGCCGCGCGGGGCTTAGGGGCCACTGTGTGGGAGCGCGCCACCCGCATCATCATGCCCAACATCAAGTTCGGCATCATCACAGCGGCACTGCTCTCCTTCGTGCTGTCGTGGGAAGAAATCGGCGTCACCCTGTTCATCACCTCGGTCAACGCCATCACCCTGCCGAGGCTGATGTGGATGGGCCTGCGCGACAACATCGACCCGGCGATCGCCGCGCTCTCGGTGATCCTGATCATCATCACCGTGCTGGTGCTGGCGGTGCGCAGTTTCGTGGCCAGGCAGCGCGGAGCCTAGACAAACCGCACCGAGACGCGGCCAAACCGGCCGAGATCGCCGGTGACTTCGTCGCCTGCCTCGACGCTTATCGGCGTCACGCAGGTGCCTGTAATCACCACCTGTCCCGGTTGGAGCGCTATGCCCAGGCCCGACAGCTCGTTGACGAGCCAGGTGAGCGCGATGCGAGGATCGCCCAACACGGCCGCTCCCGATCCGTTGTGCTGCGACTTTCCGGAAACGAAAGCGACCACGGGGTGCTTTGCAAGGTCCACGCCGCGCCAGTCGTCTTCCGCCGCCTCGCCGATGACAAACAGATTGGCGCAGGCATTGTCCGCAATGAGCTGCGGCGCCCCGACGGCGCAGAAATCGTCATAGCGTGAGTCCGGAATTTCGATCGCCGGGTGCAAGGTCGCCACGGCTTTCATCACTTCGGCGATTTCATAGGGCGCAGGACGAGGCGGCAACTCGCGGCCGAAGCGGAAAGCGAACTCGATCTCGGCCACGCGCATCTTGCTCGTCGCCAGCGAAACGGTCCCGCCGACCTCCACCGCTTTTTCGGCCAGGAGACGTCCGGCCATCGGCCTGTCGACGTTGATGTGCCTTTGTCCGGCCAGACTGGTCGCGGCAATCTTCCAGCCGAAAAGCGAGGCCGCCGAGCGATCTATGACATGCGACTGGATGGCGTAACCTTCGAGCCGTGTTTGTGGGCGCAACGCCTCAGGTATGGCGCCGAGACGGGTGCCCTGGTCCCAGTGGCCTACCAACAACCGCGAGGCAGCCCTGGTCTTTTCTGGATCCAACATCATCAGCTTCCGAAATTGCTTCGTGGATCGTCATGCGACCCTGTATCGAGCGAGAATATGTAACCAGGAATCGAGAG
>NZ_RZPH01000938.1:0-2367 GCF_004022825.1 Mesorhizobium sp. M7A.F.Ca.CA.004.04.2.1 | reverse complement strand
GGCGTCAAGCGCCTCGGGATTGAATTGATGCGCGGTCTGCGCCAAATAAGCCCAAGGAATTCAGTGGTGAGTACGATGAAAACAGCCAAATTCGCGATCGGACAGGTGGTTCGCCACCGGCTGTTTCCATTCAGGGGCATTATTTTCGATGTCGATCCGCAATTCGCCAACACCGACGAATGGTACGAAGCCATCCCCGCCGACGTGCGGCCGCACAAGGATCAGCCTTTCTATCATCTGCTCGCCGAAAATTCGGAGACCGAGTACATCGCCTATGTCTCCGAGCAGAATCTGCTCGAGGATCAGTCGGGTGAGCCGGTCCGGCATCCGCAGATCAAGGAGATGTTCGACAAGAGGCCGGACGGCGGCTACCAGCCGAAACGGCAGTCAAGGCACTGACCCGCGGAGAGATGGGCGCAAAAAAAGCGGGGCATGACCCCGCTTTTTTGTGGCTCGGCGATATCGGCCGATCAGTTGGCGGTCTTCGCCTTGTCCTGCTCTTCCTTGAGCTTCTTGGCGAAATCCTGGTTGTTCTTGGCGACGAAGTCCTGAAGCTTCTTTTGCCGGTCCTCGATGTCCGACTGCTGCAGCGCCGGTCCGTCATAGGCGCCGCTGAAGCCCTGCAGGGCGACCTTGATCGGATTGGGCTGGTTCTGGAAATTGACGGAGGTCAGGGTAATCGCCTGGCCCTTCTTGAAGGCGGCGACGAGCTGATCGGTCAGCGGCACTTCCGCCACGCAACGATCCGGGAAGCAGATCACATAGTCGAGCTTCTGCGCCTTGCCGGTGTCGATCTGCAGGCCGATGCCGGGAGGCACCAGACGGCCGGTCGGGACCGTCACCTGGAACACCTTGCGGTTCACCTTGCCCTTCAGCTCGATCAGGCTGACGCCAGTGACCAGCTGGCCGTTGCCGGCGGTGGTGATGTTCTGGACATTGCAGATGTCGACGTCTTCCTGCTTGGTGCAGGCCTTGAACCAGCCTTGCGGAATCTGCTGTTGCTGCTGTGCGGAAGCAGCGGGAAGTCCTGCGCCGAGAAAGCCGACCACGCCAGCGGCCATGACCGACAGGCGGTACGCGTTGCTGTTCAGGCTCGTCATGTCGTGCACTTCCTCTCAAATGATCCCGGGACCGGCTTCTTCGTGCCGTGTGGTCCAGCTACCTGTTGCCGAAATGAGGCAACAGAATGACTTCGGAGGGCGTGTTACACTGCAAGCGATGCCGAATCCAGCCCGGCGTCAGCAATTGTTGAACGCGCGGTTGGCCGGCGCGCAGCCGCCTCATGCTAGGGTGCACACCGAATCATCAAGCCGACCCAGTAAGGAGACGTTCATGGGCCGCGTTGTTGTTTGGCTGATCACCGGGATATCGTTTCTCGCCCTTTCGCATCAGCCGGCCGCATCGGAGCCGAAGCACGCTATCGCCATGCAGGGCGTGCCGGCGCTACCGCCCGACTACAGGCATTTCGACTACGTCAATCCCGACGCGCCGAAGGGTGGCTCGATTACCTATTGCGTCGTCGGCAGCTTCGACAATCTGAACCCTTTCATCCTCAAGAGCCTGCGCACGACGGCGCGCGGCATGATGGATACGATCTTCGGCAATCTGGTCTTCGAGCCGTTGATGCAGCGCAATGCCGACGAGGCTTTCACGCTCTACGGTTTGTTGGCCGACAGCGCCGACATGGACCCGGAGCGCAAGAGCATCGAATTCCATCTCAATCCGAAGGCCAAATGGTCGGACGGTCAGCCGGTGACGCCGGAGGACGTGCTGTTCAGCTATGACGTCTACACCGAGAAAGGCCGCCCGCCTTACAGCGATCGCATGGCCAGGGTCGCCAAGCTCGAAAAGACCGGCGATCACAGCGTGCGCTTCACCTTCAACGACAAGGCCGATCGCGAATTCCCGCTGATCATCGCGCTGACCCCGATCATCCCGAAGCACGCCTTCGACAAGGAGACTTTCGACAGGACGACGCTCAAGCCGGTGATCGGCAGCGGCCCTTATAGGATCGCGCAGGTGCAGCCCGGCCAGCGCATCGTGTTCAAGCGCAACCCGGACTACTGGGGCAAGGACGTCCCGGCCAAGCGCGGTTTCGACAATTACGACCAGATCACCATCGAGTATTTCCTCAACGCCAACGCCAAGCTCGAAGCGTTCAAGAAAGGCCTTTGCGCCATCGACGACGACAGTGATCCGGTGAAGCGCGAGCGCGATCTCGATTTTCCGGCCTTCCACAAGGGCGACGTCGTCGCCGAAACCTTCGACACCGGCATTCCGCCCGTGGTGACCGGTTTCCTGTTCAACACGCGGTTGCCGAAATTCGCCAACCCTGTCGTGCGGCGCGCGCTCGGCATGCTCTACGAC
>NZ_RZPH01000937.1:0-2370 GCF_004022825.1 Mesorhizobium sp. M7A.F.Ca.CA.004.04.2.1 | reverse complement strand
GCCATGGAACGAGGGCTCCACCGCCAGCGGTGCCAGCGCCACGGCCGCGAAAGTCTTTCCGCCATTCTGGACGAACAGCCGCGAAAACAGGATGTGGCCGACCACCTGGCCGTCCTCTTCCGCCACCAGTTCGGCAACAGCGTCCCCGCCGGTCACCATCGCGTCGACCAGACCGGCCTCCGCCTGCTGGCCGAAAGCGTGTTCCTCGACGAGGCGGATGGCCTCGCGATCCCGCGGCGTTGCCGCGCGTATCGACATCATGCTCATGAGAATTTCAGTCCTTTTTCGATCTTGGCCCCGCGCAGGAACTCCGACGCGGCAGCGGGCTTTCCGCCCGCGCGTTGAACTTCGACCAGCCTGATCGCGCCTGCCCCGCAGGCGACCGTCAGCCGGTCATCGAGAATTCCTCCCGACTCGCCCAACTCTTCCCAAAGCGACAGGCCTTGCGACAGCGTCGAGCGAAGCAGTTTCAGCCGCTCCTGGCGGCCGCCAATTCCTATCTCCGACCACGCGCCGGGAAAGGGTGACAGGCCGCGAATATGATTGTGGACCTCACTTGCTGAGCGAGTCCAGTCCACGCGAGTCTCGGATTTATCGATTTTCTTGGCGTAGGTCACCCCATCCACAGCTTGTGTGGTGAATGTCAGGGTATTCCTTTCCAGTCGCGCCAGCGCTTCCACCATCAAGGCAGCACCGACACTCATCAACCGATCATGCAGATCGCCGGCTGTCATATCGGGTTCGATGGCGCATTTTTCAACCAGCCCGACCGGGCCGGTGTCCAGCCCCTCTTCCATGCGCATCACCATCATGCCGCTTTCCAGGTCGCCGGCCATGATGGCGCGCTGGATCGGCGCGGCACCGCGCCAGCGCGGCAGAAGCGACGCATGGCCGTTGATGCAGCCGAGCCGGGTCGCCTCGAGAACCGCCTTCGGCAGCAGCAAGCCATAGGCGACGACCACGGCGACATCGGCCTGCAAGGCACGGAAAGCGGCCTGCTCGGCCTCGCCCTTGAGCGAAACCGGCGCCCGGACTTCAATGCCCAGCCGCTCCGCCTCGCGCTGCACCGGCGATGGCGTCAACTCCAGCCCGCGCCGCCCTGCGGCGCGCGGCGGCTGGGTATAGACGGCTGATATCTCATGGCCAGCCTCGGCGATCGCGCGCAAAGTCGGCACCGAAAACTCCGGCGTACCCATGAAGATGACGCGAAGGGGCATGGCCCTATCCCGCCAGCTTGCCCGGCGCCTTGTCCCTGGCAAGCTTCTTGAATTTCTTCACCACCATGTCGCGCTTCAGCTTCGAGATGTGGTCGATGAACAGGACGCCATTGAGGTGGTCGATCTCATGCTGCAGGCAGGTGGCCATCAGGCCCTCGGCCTCCATATCCTGCAATTTGCCGTCGCGGTCGACATATTTGACCCGCACGGAGGCCGGGCGTTCGACCTCGGCGTAATAATCCGGGATCGACAGGCAGCCTTCCTCATAGACCGAGCGCGCGTCGGCGCTCTCCAGGATTTCCGGGTTGATGAAGACATGCGGCGCCGGCGTCTCGTCTTCCTTGGCCAGATCGATCACCAGCAAGCGCAGCGGCTCGCCGATCTGGATTGCCGCCAATCCGATGCCCGGCGCGTCATACATGGTCGCCAGCATGTCGTCGGCTAATTTGCGCAAAGGTGCGTCGACACGCTCCACCGGCTTGGAAACCTGGCGCAGGATGGGGTCGGGAAGGATGATGAGCGGCTTGATCGACATGGCGTTCCACCTAAGACCTCCAGAGAAAAGCGTCAACCGGTAGGCTGGAGGCTCGTTCACGTTTTGATCTGTGCCGGCAGCGCGAATCGTTTATGCTGTCCACATGAATGATTTGAGCACCATCCTTTCCGAACCTGTCGCCCGGCTTGGCGCCACAACCGTCACGCTCGGCCATGCGCTGGCCTTCGGCGCTTTGCTGTTTCTGGCCCTGTTCGTGGCGCTGGTCATTGCGCTGTGGCGGTCGGCGAAGGCGCGCGCCGTCGCGGCTGCGGAAGCCGCCGATCATGCCCGCGATGCGGAAGTGCGGATGGCCGGCATTCTGCAAAGCCAGGCCGAAATGCAGGGTCGTATGGGCGCCATCGCCGAAGTGTTCGGCGCACGGCAGGCGGAGCTGACGCAGTCGATCGGCCAGCGCCTCGACGCCATGACCGGCCGGCTCGGCCAGACCATGACCGAGCAGACCAAATCCACGCATGAGAGCCTGGCCAAATTGCAGGAGCGGCTGGCCATCATCGATGTCGCGCAGGGCAACATCCAGTCGCTCGCCGGCCAGGTCGTGCAGCTGCAGGCGATCCTCTCCAATAAGCAGACGCGCGGTGCTTTCGGCCAGTCTCGCAT
>NZ_RZPH01000936.1:0-2370 GCF_004022825.1 Mesorhizobium sp. M7A.F.Ca.CA.004.04.2.1 | reverse complement strand
CGCGACACCTTGGCGGCGAGACGGCCGGCCAGATAGGCACCCTCGTGGCCGCTCAGCGTATAGTCGGCGACGAGGCCCTTCTCCAAGCCGGCTGGCGTGTCGACGATCGCCACCGGAACTTTCAGTTCCTTGGCGATTTCGGGCGCCGAGGTGTTGTAGCCGCTGGCATGCGCGATCAACAGGCTGGCGCCGTCGGAGGCAAGTTCCCGCAAGGTCGGACGAACGTCGCCATAGCCGAGGCCCTGGGCCACGACCACTTCGACGCCGGCGGCCTTGCCCGCCGCCTTGGCGGCGTCGATGCCTTGCTGGTTCCAGCCATAGTCCGTGCCTTCTTCGGGCGTCAGGATGGCGATCGACTTGACCTCGCCGGCAAGCGCGCCGCTCATCAAGACACCGGTCAATATAGCTGCACTTACACTGCTCTTAAGAAACTTTAACATGTTACCCTCTCTGTTGTTTTACCAATCAATATTCTTATTGTTATTGCGCAAAAGCGAGATAGACTGCCTAGGAAAAATTACATTATGGAGCTCAGGCAAAGTGAAGATCCGTTATGGCCTTCCGGTGATGCTGGCGTTGTCGTCCTTCGCCAACGCGGTTGAGTTGCACCATGTCACCGTCCGCACCGGCACTGACGGGCTCGACATGGTTCCGTTGACGATTTCGAATGCGGTCAGCGAAAGCCTCTCCTCCAACGCCGACTTCGCCCACTGGTATTCAGCCGGGATCGCAACGGTCGAGCCGGGCAAGAAGACCCGCGTCGAGCTCTGGTTCGATGCGAAGACCGGCACGTTCACGATCCTCAACGACAAACGCGAGAACCTGCCCGTCGAGCGGCTGTGGTGCGGTCTGGCGAGCCGCGCATATGCCACCCGCGTGCAGGTCACGCTCGACCGCACCGATGCGGCGAAAGGCGAGCGTGATGTGTCCTGCGGCATCGCGCGGGACAGCCTGGTCTGCCGGTAGGCGGTCATCGGGCTTTCCGTTCGAACACCGCGCGCCCCTTATTCTTTTGCCAGGAATGCGTCGGTGAAGACGTCGTCCGCCGACAGAGCCGTCTTGAGCACCCCCTGGTCCGTCAGCGTCTTCAGGGTCTCCTCCCACTGCGTCTTCGTCATCCAGCCAAGACCGTGTTCCTTTGTGTCGGGGCTGCTGAACGTCGAGGCGATGTCGGCGTTGATCTGCGCCAGCAGTACATCCTTTTTCTCCGCATAGCCGGGCGCGGCCTTGGCCGTGATCTCGGCGGCCTCTTCCGGATGAGCCACGACATAGTCGAAGGCCTCCCTGTATGCCTTGACGAAGCGGCGTACGACGTCCGGCTTGTCCTTGATCATCGCCTGCGAGGTGAACAGGCCCGAGCCATAGGCTTTCCACCCATGGTCCGCCCCCATCATGATGCTGAGCGAGCCGGGGCCTCCGGCCTTCGCTTCCAGCTCGGGAACCTCCGCATCGATATAGCCGACGACCGTCTGAACCCGGCCAAGCAGCAAATAGCTTTCATAGGGAGGCGAGACGCTGTTCAGCGTCATGTCCTTTTCGGTCAGGCCGTTGGCGGCCAGGAAACCCTTGAAGAAGATGTAGGTGGAGCCGGCCGGATGAATGCCGATGGTCAGTCCCTTGAGGTCGGACGGCTTGGTGAGCTTCAGCGTCTTGGCCAGCGAAATGATCCCCAGCGGCGAGTGCTGGTTGACAGCCGCCAGCGCCACGACCGGGACATTCTGCGACCGTGCGACGGCAAGCGTGGGAAGATCGCCGAACCCGAAATCCGCGTTCTCATTACCCACCAGCCGCATCGCGTCCGGCGAGCCGGACCCCTTGCGGATCTCGGCCACATCGATGTCGTTCTTGGCGAAGAAGCCCTTTTCCTTGCCGACGAAGAACATGGCGTGATTGCCGCGCACCACCCAGTCGAGCTGGACGTTGACCTTGTCGGCCGCCAGAGCCGCGCTGGAGAAGCCGAGTGCGCCGACAAAAGCTGCCAAGGTAGCTGCCTTGATAAGTGACCGTCTCAGCATGTTTTGTTCCCCTTTATGAATTTGGTTGATCGAGTGGGCCTAGGACTGGCTGAATTTCGGCGCCCACGGCACCACGATGCGTTCGAGGATTTCGGCGGCGTAGTAGAAGGCGATGCCAAGCACGGAAACGAGCAGCAGCGCTGCGAAGACCAGCGCCGTGTCGAGCTGGGTCGAAGCGAACTGGATGACGTAGCCGAGACCGTCCGACGCCCCGGCAAATTCGCCGACGATGGCGCCGATCACGCTCAACGTGGCGGCGATCTTGGTTCCGGCCATAAGGTTCGGCAGCGAGTGCGGAACGCGGATCCTGAACAGGATCTGCGTCTGGCTGGCCCCGACCGAATTCATCAGCGAC
>NZ_RZPH01000935.1:0-2375 GCF_004022825.1 Mesorhizobium sp. M7A.F.Ca.CA.004.04.2.1 | reverse complement strand
GGCTAGGGTGGGGGTCCTCTTCGCAAGAGTCCATGGCCCTGCGTCGACGGGCGTGGTTCGGCGTAACGCCTACTTGACCGACACGCCCTACTTCACCGACATGCTGGGCCCACCCTCGACAGCCAGCACCAGACGGCGGTTGGTGATCCTTGCCAGTTGCGCCAGGCGCCCGGCCGGCCGCTCGCCATAGAGATCGGCCAGCGATGCCGGCAAGACCAGCGCCAGCACGCCGTTGGCGCGCTGTTCCCATTTCAGCCTGGGCATGATGCCCGGCATCGACGCCGTCAGCAGGTAGACGACGCGCATCATCGCGGCGAGCACGCGCGCCCGCTCCAGATAACGCGGCGGCGCCAACGCCTTGATCTCGGGGGCGATGGCTTCGTTGAAGATGCCGTCGTGACGATAGGCGTTGGCCATGGCCAGGAAGGCACGGCCGGGATGGTCGACGCCGAAGAAGGAGGCGTGCGCGATGATGTTGAGCGATTGCTTGCCGCGATATTCGGGATGCGCGCGCCAGCCGATATCGGCCAGCAATGCGGCCGCGTGGCGATAGCGCGCCTCGTCCTCGGTCTCGTCGATGCCGAAGGCGGCAAAGGTTTTGGCGGTCCAGTCGACAAGTTCATGCGCATGGGTGACGGAGCGCGAGCGCAGGCGTGCAAGCTCCTCCGAGGCCGAAATCAGCGGATCGGCCTTCTGCTCCGCCTCGTCGAGCAGCGAATAGAGAAAGCCTTCACGCACGCCGAGCGCCGAGACGATGATCTTCGACGGCTGCATCGCCGCCATGATCTCCTGCAGCACGACGGCGCCATAGGGCAGCAGCGAACGGCGGTTCTTGGAAACGCCTTCGATGCCCTTGACCTTCTCGATCTCGGCTTTGGCCACCTGCTTGAGGAAATTCGCCGCGCTTTCGGCCGAGATCTCGTAATGGTGCATGACGCCAAGCGGATAGTTGGTCATTTCCATGTGCAGCCGGGCGAGATTTCGCCAGGTGCCGCCGACGGCGTAGAAAGGCCTGCCCTGCCCGCCTTTCAGCAGCTTGGCCTTCGCCAGTTCGTCACGCGCGATCTTCGCCGCCTGGGTCAGCGAGTTCTTCGCCATGTCCTGCAGGCGCAAGCCGCCCAGCGGCAGTGTGATGCCGTCGCCGATCGCTTCGCCGGCGACGTCGACCAGTTCGAGGCTGCCGCCGCCCAGATCGCCGGCGATGCCGTCGGCCGGATGGAAGCCGGAAATGACGCCGAGCGCCGAATAATACGCTTCCTGACGGCCGCTGATGACACGGATCTCGGTCTTCAGCACCTCCTCGGCGCGGTGGATGAAATCAGGGCCATTGACCGCCTCGCGGGCCGCGGCGGTGGCCAGCACATACATCTGCTCGGCGCCGGCCTGGTCGGAAAGCGCGCGAAAGCGACGGAACTCTTCCATCGAGCGCGTCACCGCCTCGGGGTCGAGCTTGCCGGTCGAAACGATGCCCCGGCCGAGACCGGCCAGCATCTTTTCGTTGAACAGCATGGTCGGCGAGCGCGCCAGCCCCTCATAGACGACGAGGCGGATCGAGTTCGATCCGATGTCGATGATGGACAGCGGTCGGCGGTCCTGCAGCCGGCCCTGGGAATCAGACAGCATCAGCCGGACGCTGCAGCGTTCTTCTTGCGGCGCTTGAACTGCGCAATGCGCTTGGGCGCATGCGACTTCAGCGCGTCACCCCGTCCCGACAGGCTCGGATTGGTCATGAAATATTCCTGCGCGTTGAACGGTTCCTCGCCCTCCTCCAGCACGACGCGCCGGGAGGTTCCATCAGCCAATACGTCGAAACTTTGCTGATTGTCCATGATGTTGCCCAGCATGATCTGGCCAAGGATCTGTTCGTGCACAGTTGGATTCGTGATCGGCACCATGGTTTCGACGCGGCGGTCGAGATTGCGCGGCATCAGATCGGCCGAGGAGATGTAGACGATCGCCTCGTCCGACGGCAGGCCGTGACCGTTGCCGAAACAATAGATGCGGCTGTGCTCGAGAAAACGGCCGACGATCGATTTTACGCGGATGTTTTCCGACAGGCCCGGAACCTGCGGCCTCAGGCAGCAGATGCCGCGCACGACCAGGTCGACCTCGACGCCGGCCCGGCTGGCATCGTAGAGCGCGTCGATGATAATCGGATCGACGAGTGCGTTCATCTTCATCCAGATGCGCGCCGGTTTCCCCTGCACCGCGTAGGCAATCTCGTCGGCAATGTGCTTCAGGATGCGGCTTCTCAGCGTGAACGGCGAGATCGCAAGCCGCATTTCGTCGGTCGGCTCGGCATAGCCGGTGATGAAATTGAACAGCTGGGCGACATCGCGGGCAATCGTCGGATCGGTGGTGAAGAAGGACAGGTC
>NZ_RZPH01000934.1:0-2376 GCF_004022825.1 Mesorhizobium sp. M7A.F.Ca.CA.004.04.2.1 | reverse complement strand
CGCCAGTGCAGTACGCAGACCAGCGTGAACAGCCGGCGCGCCGTATCGAAGTCGATGTCGATCTTGCCGGACAGCCGGTCCATCAGCGTCTGCGAACCTTCATTGTGCAGGCCGCGGCGGCCCATGTCGATCGCTTCGATGTGGCTCGGCGTCGAGGAACGGATGGCGTCGTAGTAGCTTTCGCAGATCATATAATAGTCCTTGACGATGCGCCTGAGCGGCGTCAGCGACAGGATATGGGTGACGACGGCGGTGCCATCCTCGCGCGCCACGGCAAACACCAGGCGCTGCTCGGCCAGCGACAGTTTCAGCCGGTAAGGGCCGTCGCCGCTGTCACTGACGGGCTGAAAACTGTTCTCCTCGATCAGGTCGAAGATCGCCACCGCGCGTTCATGCTCGACATCGGGTGTCGACCGGCCGATCGATTCATCGAGTTCGACATCGATCAGCCTGGCGCGGGTTTGATCGGGGCCAGACATCGCCGCCTACATGTTCAACCGTATGGCGACGGAGCGTCCATGCGCGTCAAGGCCTTCCGCCTTGGCCAGCGCAATCGCCGCCGGCGCCAAGATCCGCAACTGTTCCGGTCCAAGCTTGAGGATCGACGTGCGCTTGACGAAATCGAGCACCGACAGACCGGACGAGAAGCGCGCCGAGCGCGCCGTAGGCAGCACATGGTTGGAGCCGCCGACATAGTCGCCGATGGCTTCCGGCGTGTGGCGGCCGAGAAAGACCGCACCCGCGTTGCGCATCCGCGACAGGAAGCCCTCGGCGTCGTCGATGGCCAGTTCGACATGTTCGGCGGCGATGCGGTCGACCAGCGGCAGCGCGGCGTCGATGGTCGACACCTGGATCACCGCACCAAAATCACGCCAGCTCGCCGCCGCCGTCTCGGCGCGTGGCAGGCTCTGCAACTGGCGCTCGACGGCTTGTTCGACAGCGATGCCGAAGGCTGGATCGTCGGTGACCAGGATCGATTGCGCCGATGCATCGTGCTCGGCCTGGGCCAGCAGGTCGGCCGCGATCCAGTCCGGATCGTTGCTGCCGTCGGCCACGACGAGCACTTCCGACGGCCCGGCGATCATGTCGATGCCGACGGCGCCGAACACCTGGCGCTTGGCCGCCGCGACATAGGCATTGCCCGGGCCGACGATCTTGGCGACCGGCCTGATCGTTTCGGTGCCGTAGGCAAGGGCGGCGATCGCCTGCGCGCCGCCGACACGGTAGATTTCCGACACGCCTGATATGTCGGCCGCCACCAGCACCAGCGGATTGATGATGCCGCCCGGCGCCGGTACGACCATGACGATGCGCTCGACGCCGGCCACTTTGGCCGGCACGGCGTTCATCAGCACCGAGCTTGGATAGCTCGCCGTGCCGCCCGGCACATAGAGCCCAACCGCCTCGACCGCCGTCCAGCGCCAGCCGAGCTCGACGCCGGCGGCATCCGTATAGCGGTCATCCTTTGGTCGCTGCCGCTCATGATGCGAGCGGATGCGGTCGCGCGCGAATTCCAGCGCCTCGATCGTCTTTGGGTCGGCGGCCTTGTAGGCCTGGGCGATGTCGTCCTTCGAAACGGCAATGCCCAGTCCAGCCAGATCGGCGCGATCGAATTTCCGTGAATAGTCGATCAGCGCCGCGTCGCCCTCGGCGCGCACGCGCGCGATGATGGCGCCCACCGCTGCATCGACGTCGGCGGACACTTCCCGCTTGGTCAACAGGAAGGCGGCGAAACGCTGCTCGAAATCGGCGTCGGACTGACGAAGCGTGATGGCCATCGGACGCTCAGGCCTTGTGGATGGGGCGCGAGGTGGCTTCCCACGCCCCGCCGATGTCGGCAAGGCGGGCCTCGATGCATTCGACGTCGAGCATGATCGCACCGCCGCCCGAGAAGATCAGCTCGACGATGCCGGCCGGCTTGCTGATCTCGATGAAGCTGATCGCCAGCAGCGACAAGACTTCCGCAGGCTTGTCGCGGTCGATGCCGCTGGTCTTGGCGCCGAGCACGCGGTCGAAATGCAGCACGGCCTGCCGTCGCTCATTGTGCTGGCGAAACAGGCCGGATTTTGCTTCCCAGACGAAACGGTTCATGGTCAGCAGGAAACGCTTGGCCGCAGGCAGGAATTCGAGGTCGCTGACTTTCAGCACGGCATCCTGGACATGAGCCGAAACGATGCTCAGGTCCTGGTCGTCTAGCGCGATAAGCTTAAGGCCGGTCATGCGGATTTCGCACCTGAAGGTTGATTGTTCAGCCTTCTGTTAGGCGGTCTTGGCGATCGGTGCAACCGCACCAACAGCTGCAGGTCTGCGCTGCCCCTCATCGCCCTGCCGGGCACTTCTCCCCATATAGTGACGGGGAGAAGTGCCCGGCAGGGC
>NZ_RZPH01000933.1:0-2380 GCF_004022825.1 Mesorhizobium sp. M7A.F.Ca.CA.004.04.2.1 | reverse complement strand
GTCGAGAACTTGCCTTCGAAGAAGGTCGTTCCATGCGTCTCGTGCAATTCGACGCAATAATCGGCGACTTCTTCCGGCGTCGTCTCGCCCTTCACCTTTGGTCCATCACCGCGCAGCGAAAAATAGTCGGTGAACGGGATATCCTTGCGCACAGCGCCGCCAAGCAACTGGTAGAGCGGTTGGTTCCACGCCTTGCCGCGCAGGTCCCACAACGCCATCTCGATGGCGCCGAAGGCCATGATGCGGGTGCGGTCGTTGATCGACTGCACGCCGGTCCAAAAGGGCAGGCAGACATGCTCGGCGCCGGCGATGTCGAAGGCATCGCGGCCGACCAGCCGTGGCGCCAGGACATCGTTGATAATCGCGGCCGCCGCTGGCGTCGGCGCTTCGCCGAGGCTAATCAAGCCATCCTCGGTCTCGACTTCAACAATGGTCGGCGAAAATCCGTCGAGTTCGCCGAACACCCAGGCATAGGGTGCTTCGAGGCGCAGATTGATCGGCGTGGCTTTGATGCTGCGGATCTTCATCTCAGCGGCCGACCTCGAAGAAAGGCTTGCCCAGCAGGTCGGGAACGACGTCGATGCCGAGGCCCGGTCCGTCCGGAATGCCCATGCGGCTGCCGGTGACCGGCGGCATGTTCGACGCCGTGCGCACCGTCACCCATTCATGGAAGGCGATGGCATGCAGCCGGCGCTCTTCCGGCGTCGACAGCGACAGATGCGCCATGGCCGCGGTGTCGATCTCGGCGCCGCCCGTGTCCTCGACCGTGATCATGAAGCCGAGGTCGACGGCAACGTCGCGGATCTGGCGCGTCTTCGTCACGCCGCCAAGGCGCGAGATCTTCAGGGTCAGCCCGTCGGCCGCACCCAGGCGATGAATTTCCAGCATCGCCTCGAGCGAGGTGACGGATTCGTCGAGCACCATCGGTTTGTCGAGCATGCGGCGCACCGACATGTTCTCGTCGATCGTGGTGCAGGGCTGCTCGAACGTGTAGTCGATGGCGCGCGTGGCGTCGGCGAACTGGCGCGCCTGATAGGGCGTCCAGCCGGCATTGGCGTCGCAGAAGATGACCGTGCCTTTCGGCACCGAGGCGGCGACCGCGGTGACACGCTCGATGTCGTCATGCACATTGCCGCCGACCTTGACCTGTAGCCGGTGGAAGCCGTCCTTGACGATGCGCTTGGCCAGCGCGGCCATGGCGTCGACGCTGCCGTGCGTGACGACCTTGTAGAGTTCTGCGGTGTCGCTTTCCTTGCCGCCGAGCAGCGTTACCAGCGGCACGTCGGCGGCGCGCCCCGCCAGATCCCAGCAGGCCATGTCGAGCGCCGACTTGATGTAGGGATGACCCTTGAACACCGTGTCCATCAGCCGGCCGATGTTGGCTAGTCCGCGCGGATCATGGCCGATCAGATGCGGCGCGATCTCGACCACGCCGGCGCGAACGCCGGCCGGGAAGGCTGCCGAGTAAAAATTGCCGAGCGGCGCCATCTCGCCCCAGCCGGTGATACCGCTGTCTGATGCAATGGACACGATCACCGCGTCGAAAGCGTCGGCCTCGCGCCCCTTCGACATGCGGTATGGCCCGTCCACGAAGGGCTGCACGACATGGTAGGCCTTGATGGTTTCGATCTGCACGTGTCTTGTCCGCTGTCTGTGATGGTGGGGAACGGGTCAGGCGCCCCTCGACGGGCGTTGTTCGAGGCCGCGCGCATAGGCAAGCAACTCCTCGAAATCGAGATCGATGTGCTCCCTGGCATGGCGCTGGGCTGCACGCATGTCCTTGCCCTTCAGCAACCGCACATAGGTTTCGTGAACGTCTTCGGCCGGCACCGGCTCATTGCGGGCATGCTGGTGGAGCGCAAAATACATCTGCAGCCGGCTGGTCAGCCGCTGCCAGGTTTCCAGCAGCACCGAATTGTCGGCCCATTCGTAGATCAGGCCATGCAGTTGCAGCGCGGTTTCGATTTGGCGTGTCGTGTCCAACGCACGGGTCGCCTGCTTCACGGCTTCGTGACGCCGGTCGAGCTCGTCGAAGAAGCGCTGGTCGCGCAGCGGCCACGCCCGCTCGATGGCCAGCTCGTCCATCACCTTGTTGAACGAATAGGCATCGTCGATGTCCTTGGCTGTGACCTCGATGACGAAGGTGCCGGCATAGGGGATGCTGGTCAGGATGCCTTCCTGGACCAGTTCGCGCATTGCCTCGCGCAACGGCGCGCGGCTGACCCGCATCTGTTCGGAAATCCGCAGCTCGTTGAGCTTCTGGCCGGGTGCGAGCTGCCCGGTCAGGATCGCACGCCGCAACAGCGCGACGATCTCGGCGCGTCGCGTCGTGTCCGCAATCGGACTGAAATCCGCTTTCGCCATTCGGCCACTCCCAGGG
>NZ_RZPH01000932.1:0-2382 GCF_004022825.1 Mesorhizobium sp. M7A.F.Ca.CA.004.04.2.1 | reverse complement strand
CTGGATGGCGCTGCAAGTGTACCCAGCACCTCGCGAGCCCGCATGCCGGCCGAATCCAAGCTGATGGCGCCGCAGCAGCCGTCGATCTTGCCGGCCGACCAGATGCAGCCGCAACCGGAAAACCGCGACCGCATCGAGGATTTCAAGACCAACCCGGTGCATGCGGCACTCGAGGATCCGGTCTCGACCTTCTCGATCGACGTCGACACAGCCTCCTATTCCTTCGTGCGCGGCTCGCTGAAGCAGGGCACCCTGCCGCAGGCCGATACTGTTCGCGTCGAGGAGATGATCAACTACTTCCCCTATGACTGGAAGGGTCCGGAGTCGGCCTCGACACCATTCAACTCGACCGTCAGCGTCATGCCGACGCCGTGGAACACGCAGACCAGGCTGATGCATGTCGCCATCAAGGGTTTTGACGTCAAGCCGACCGAGCAGCCGAAGGCCAATCTGGTCTTCCTGATCGATGTCTCGGGCTCGATGGACGAGCCGGACAAGCTGCCGCTGCTCAAATCGGCATTTCGCCTGCTGGTCAGCCAGCTGAAGGCCGACGACACTATCTCGATCGTGACCTATGCCGGTGACGCCGGCACAGTGCTGGAGCCGACCAAGGCGTCCGAAAAGGACAAGATCCTCAGCGCCATCGACAATCTGACGCCCGGTGGCAGCACGGCCGGCGAGGCGGGCATCAAGGAAGCCTACAGGCTGGCGCAAAAATCCTTCGTCAAGGACGGCGTCAACCGCGTGATGCTTGCTACCGACGGCGACTTCAATGTCGGCCAGACCGATGACGACGACCTCAAGCGGCTGATCGAAAGCGAGCGCAAGACCGGCGTTTTCCTGTCGGTGTTCGGCTTCGGCCGCGGCAATCTGAACGACCAGATGATGCAAACCATTGCCCAGAACGGCAACGGCACCGCCGCCTATATTGATACGCTGGCCGAGGCTGAAAAGGTGCTGGTCGAGGATGCCTCGTCGACGCTGTTCACCATCGCAAAGGACGTGAAGATCCAGGTCGAGTTCAACCCGAACAAGGTCTCGGAATATCGCCTGATCGGCTACGAGACCCGCGCCTTGAACCGCGAGGATTTCAACAATGACCGCGTCGATGCCGGCGATATCGGTTCGGGCCACTCGGTCACCGCGATCTACGAGATCACGCCCAAGGGCAGTGGTGGCGAGCAGATCGACCAACTGCGTTATGGCCAGGCGTCGGTGGACAATGGCGGCGTCGCCAATGCGGACGAATATGCCTTCGTCAAGATCCGCTACAAGCTGCCGAATGAAGACGTCTCGAAGCTGATCACCACGCCGGTGACCTCGGCCAACGAGATCTCGTCCTTCGACCAGGCCAGCACCGACCAGCGCTTCTCCGTCGCGGTCGCCGCCTTCGGCCAGAAGCTGCGCGACGAGGATGCGACCGCGAAGTTCGGTTACGACAAGATCATGGAGATCGCCACTGCCGCTCGAGGGGCCGACCCGTTTGGGTACAGGGCCGAGTTCCTCTCGCTTGTGCGCCTTGCCTCTGCGCTGGGCGGTAACCGGTAAGTGGTGATGACGGCCGGTTTCTTTCAGATGGGATCGTTCTGATACGGGGGAACCGACCGCGGGCGGGTGAGGCAGGCCGGCGAGGGAAACCTTGCCGGCCTTTCTTCGCGGATTTTATGGGTCGTTAAATTGCGCGGCAATTCCGGTACCGGATGGCAACCCCCTCCTTGTTACGCAGGACAGGTGTACTGGGCTTGAGGGAGCCGAAATTGCAGATCAGGACTATCGCCAACTCGATACCCCCGGCGCCAGACGCCTCGGCGGTTTCATCGGCCCCATCATCGGAATCCAGGCGTGACAATGTCGCACAGGCGCGCCACACCGCCCTGTCGGCGCTGACCAACGACCGCTTCCGCATCATGCTGGAACAGATCACCGACCCCAGCGCTTCGGGCGCGCTGATGACGATGCGCGGCGACAATGTGGTCGACTTCAAGTCGGCGCAGTCGAGCTACGCCGACAACAGCGAATAACCGAAATCGATGAGGTCAGGCCCGGCTGCGGCGGCGCTCGCGGCGGGCTTCGCTGGTCTCGGCGGTGTTTTCCGTCGCGACCTGGTTGCGCATCGGACCAATGCGCTCGACGATCGCCGCAACCGTCGGACGATCCGACTTGGTGTGCGCGTCGAGCGCCTTGCGCATGGCGGCAAGGTGCTGGAACGAGGTGCCGCAGCAGCCGCCGATAATCTTGGCGCCGCCATCGACGGCGAGGCGCACATAATCGGCCATCAGTTCGGGCGTGCCGGAATAATGGATTTCGGTGCCGCGGAATTCGGGAATGCCGCAATTACCTTTGACGATCACCGTCGCCTCCGGCTTCGCCTCGGTCATGTCG
>NZ_RZPH01000931.1:0-2383 GCF_004022825.1 Mesorhizobium sp. M7A.F.Ca.CA.004.04.2.1 | reverse complement strand
GGTCGAGTTCGGCCAGCCGCCAGTCGATGATGCCGATCAGCTCCTTGCGGCGCGGGTTCTGCGTCGCCAATCGCACCTGGCCGCCGGCCTGGCTCGATGCTTCAAGCACCATCACCTTGTGGCCGCGCTCAGCCGCGACCCGCGCAATCTCCAGTCCGCCGGCGCCGGCTCCGACGACCACGATTTTCTGCTTCGGTCCTTCGGTCTTGACGATGATATGCGGGATTTCGGCCTCGCGGCCGGTCGCGGCATTGTGGACGCAAAGCGCTTCGCCGCCCTCATAGATGCGATCGAGACAATAGGTGGCGCCCACGCACGGGCGGATCTCATGCTCGCGCCCCTCCATCACCTTTTTGATGATGTGCGGATCGGCGATATGGGCGCGGGTCATGCCGACCATGTCGAGCTTGCCGGTGGCGATGGCGTGGCGTGCGGTGGCCACGTCGGATATGCGCGCCGCGTGGAAGGTCGGGAATTTCGTCGCCGCCCTCACCTCTCCGGCGAAATCGAGATGCGGCGAAGAGCGCATGCCGGTCACCGGGATGACCTTGGTCAGTGCCGCATCGCTCTCGATCGAGCCCCGAATGATGTTGAGGAAATCGACCTTGCCGGAGCCCGCCAGCCGCCTGGCGATTTCGATCCCCTCCGCCTTCGACAGGCCTTTTTCGAAATCCTCGTCGGCGACCATGCGGATGCCGACGACGAATTTGTCGCCAACGGCTGACCGCACGGCATCGAGCACCATATTGGTGAAGCGCAGGCGATTGTCCAGCGAGCCGCCGAATTCGTCGTCGCGATGATTGGTGGCGGGCGACCAGAAGCCGTCCATCAGATGGCCGTAGGATTCGAACTCGATGCCGTCGAGGCCGGCGGCCTCGCAGCGCTGGGCGGCTGAAGCATAGTCGGCGACGATGCGCTCCATGTCCCAGTCCTCGATCGTCTTCGGGAATGCGCGATGCGCCGGCTCACGCACCGGCGAGGCCGAGAGCACCGGCAGCCAGTCGGCCTTGTTCCAGCCGGTACGGCGGCCGAGATGGGTGATCTGGATCATCACCTTGCAGTCGTGCTCGTGGCAGGCGTCAGCGAGCTCGGCCAGCCATGGCACGATCCTGTCGTCATAGACATGCAGATTGCCGAAAGCGGCCGGGCTGTCGCGCGAGACGATCGCCGAGCCGGCGGTCATGGTCAGCGCCATGCCGCCCTTGGCCTTCTCGGCATGGTAGAGCCGGTATCGCTGTTTCGGCATGCCGTCCTCGGAATAGGCCGGCTCATGGCTGGTCGACATGACCCGGTTCTTCAGCGTCAGGTGTTTGAGCTGGTAGGGCTGGAGAAGCGGATCGTTGCTGGTCATCGTCTTCCTGCGGTTTCAAATTGTGCTAATGAGCGGCAAAATTCGTTTTCAAGCATGTCGTCCCGCACGCACTCCGGGCACATGCGACAAGGATTGCTGCCATGATCGACACCAAAACCCTCACCCAGCTCGGCGCGCACGTCGAGACGCCACGAAGCCCCGAAGCAGCGGTCCTGGAGACCGTACCGTTTTCGCGCGGTGACGGACCGCCGGCGATCGTGCGCTTCACCTGCCCGGAATTCACCTCGCTGTGCCCAGTCACCGGCCAGCCGGACTTCGCCCATATCGTCATCGACTATGCACCCGATGCGGCTCTGGTGGAATCGAAGTCGCTCAAGCTGTTCATGACCTCGTTTCGCAACCATGGCGCCTTCCATGAAGACTGCACCGTCATGATCGGCCGCCGCATCGTGGCGGCAACCAAGCCGCTGTGGTTGCGCATAGGCGGCTATTGGTATCCACGCGGCGGCATTCCGATCGATGTGTTCTGGCAAACCGGCGCTCCGCCCGAAGGCGCCTGGCTGCCCGACACCGGGGTAGCGCCTTATCGCGGGCGGGGTTGAGCGAACGTCAACCATGGATGGCACCCGTCCGGCAGAGCTTTGTTGCAAGAAAGGAAAAGATAGCATCGCTGTAGCGCAGTTGGTCGTAGCGCAGCAGATCGACATGGCCTGCGCCTCCAAACCAGACGAGTTGTGAACCAACGGCAGCATTCTGCAGCGCCAGCACCTGTCCATGATCGATGAAAGGGTCGTTGCTGCCTGCAAGCAGCATCAGCGGCTTGCCGATAGCAGCAAGATGGTCGACCGGCTTGACATCATCGGCGCTCAACCCGAGACGAAGCGGCATCTGTGCCAAAAGGACATCGGCTTGGAAACCGCGCCAGAAGTGGAAAGGCATTCGCCACGCTGTGGTTTCGCGCAAGGTTGCGTAGAGCTGCTCCAGCACATAGGCATCGGCAGGCGCTTGCGGCGCAGCAAAGACAAGTGCGGCGGCGCCAAGCGACGAGCCGATGGCGGCAAGCTTCTGGCC
>NZ_RZPH01000092.1:0-10685 GCF_004022825.1 Mesorhizobium sp. M7A.F.Ca.CA.004.04.2.1 | reverse complement strand
ATCCCGCCGCACAGCCGGCTGCGGCGACCGCCGCTTTTGCCGGATCGACACCGATGGCACCAGCCGCGCCCGCGGTGATGGCCGCCAATGCCTGGCAGGCGCCGCCACCAGCAAATGCGAGCAAGCCGGTCAAGGCGGCCGAGGCCTACACGACCGCGGGGCTGGTCGTGCCGGCAACCGCCAAGGGCGATCGCATGCCCGGCGTCCAGCAGGTCGCCTATGTCGTGCCGCAGAACCCGGCGGCCCTGGTCCAGTTCCCGGCAGGGCCCGTGCAAGAAGAACACGCGACGGGCGTGCGTGGCGATGTCGAGCGGCTGATCGAGAAATATGCGGCGATCTATCAGGTGCCGGTGGATCTGGTGCGCCATGTCGTCAACCGCGAGAGCACCTTCAACCCGAAAGCCTACAACAACGGCCATTGGGGGCTGATGCAGATCAAACACGCGACGGCGCGCGGCATGGGCTATGACGGGCCGGCCAAGGGCCTGTTCGATGCCGATACCAATCTGAAATACGCGGTGAAATATCTGCGCGGCGCCTGGCTGGTGGCCGGCGGCAACGCCAAGAAGGCCGACTGGCTCTACCAGACCGGCTATTATTACGACGCCAAGCGCAAGGGCCTGCTCGAGGCGACCGGCCTTGGCCGCGACCGCCAGCGCCGTCGCCTGCAGCCCGACGCCTGAGCGCGATGCCTGAACCGCGCCCGCCGGCTCTCAACGACATCCGGCTGCGCAAGATCCTCGACGAGACGCTGGTTCCGCCGCACTGGCCCGACGGCTTTGTCATGCGCAGCTTCGAGCCCGGTGATGCGCTGCCCCTGCATGCGCTGTTGACCGAAGTGTTCGACGACGGCGCCGACGGTCCGTTCGATGAGTGGTGGCCGCGCATCGCCGACGATCCCGAATTCGACCCGGCACTGTGCTTCCTCGTCATCGACGCCAAGGGCCGGCTGGCGGCAGCGGCACTGTGCTGGACCCGCGCCTTCGTCAAGGATCTAGCCGTTCATCCCGAGGCTCGCGGCAAGGGCGTTGCCGAAGCGCTGATGTGGCACGCCTTCGCCGTTTTTCGCGAACGCGGCGCCGATCATGTCGACCTCAAGACCAACACGGTCGAGAATCCCACCGCCGTCCGGCTCTATGAGCGGCTGGGCATGATGCCTGTCGCCTGGGAAGGCTAGGGTGTGCTGATATTCAGGTGATGCCGGCCTGCAAATGATGGCTTCCTGCGCTTCCGGTGCTCACGTACCCAAAAGTACGCTCCGCTCCGGTTCTCGGAAACCACCATTTTCGACTCGGCCTGACCTGAATCTCAACACACCCTGATGGGTGTCGCCCCACGCAGGAACGGCGCGATTTGGGAACCCAAAAGCGCCGCTTCGCATTCAATGGGAGGTGAGGGCCTGACAAGCTGCCGGCGGGTGGGAGGATTTTCGGCGGCCGGCTGCGGAGGGACATTCACCATTATGAAACTCTCTCGCGCATTCCTGGCGCTCGGCGTCACTGCCATCCTGGCTGGCACGCCGGCGCGGGCCGTCGAGCTGTCGATGGTGTCGGGCGATACCGGCGACGGCATCAAGGTGCTGCGCGAGATCCTCGACCGTTACGAGAAAGACAGCGGCAACAAGGTCAGCATCGTCGTCATGCCGACGTCCGGGACCGACCAGTTCGGCCAGTACCGGCTTTGGCTCGCCGCCGGAAACAGTGACATCGACGTCTACCAGACGGACGTGATCTGGGCACCGCAGCTCGCCAGTCAGCTCGTGGATCTGACCGCAGCGACCAAGGACGTCGTGGCCGAGCATTTTCCATCGATCATCCAGTCACAGACCGTCAACGGCAAGCTCGTCGCCTTGCCGATCTTCACCGATGCGCCGGCGCTCTACTACCGCAAGGATCTCCTCGACAAATATGGCGCCAAGGTGCCGGCCACCTGGAAGGAACTGGCGGACACCGCCAGGCTGGTCATGGACAAGGAGCGTGCGGCTGGCAATCGGGATATCTGGGGCTTCGTCTTCCAGGGCAACGCCTATGAGGGGCTGACCTGCGACGCGCTCGAATGGGTGATGTCGAATGGCGGCGGCCAGATCATCGAGCCGGACGGTTCCATCTCCATCAACAATCCAAAAGCGGCGGCGGTGCTCGATATGATCAAGGGCTGGGTCGGGACCATCGCGCCGCCCGGCGTACTCGCCTACCAGGAAGAGGAATCGCGCGGCGTCTGGCAGACAGGCAATGCGGTGTTCATGCGCAACTGGCCCTATGCCTATGCGCTCGGCAACGGCGAGGGCTCGCCGATCAAGGACAAGTTCGACGTGGCACCGCTGCCGGCCGGCACGGGCGACGGCGCGCGCCCGGTCGCGACCCTGGGCGGCTGGAATCTCGCCGTCTCCAAACATTCGAAGCATCCGGATGCCGCGATCGGGCTGGTCAAGTTCATCGCTTCGCCCGCGATGCAGAAATACCGCGCGCTGAAGACGTCCAACCTGCCGACCATCCAGGCGCTGTATGACGATGCCGACATTGCCAGGGAGCACCCGATTATTCCGCGCTGGAAGCAGATATTTCTCAATGCGGTGCCGCGCCCGTCGGCCGCGACCAGGATCAAATACAACGAGGCGTCGAGCCAGTTCTGGAACGCCGTTCACAACACGCTCTCGGGCGACGGCACCGCCGCCGACAATCTAGCCGACCTCGAAGCGATGCTGACCAAGCTGAAGGGCAACGGCTGGTGACCACAGTGCCGACAGGGACCGACGCCCGTGCGGCGTCGGAGACACAGGCTGTTCGTCGTCGGCCATCGCCGTTGACGGCACAGCGCGTTCGCTCGGCGTGGCTTTTCCTGGCGCCGATGCTTCTGGTGCTCGCCGGGGCGGCCGGCTGGCCGCTCGCCCGCACGGTCTATTTCAGCTTCACCGACGCCTCGCTGGCCGACCTCGACGCGCGCCAATGGGTCGGCTTCGCCAATTACTTCTCGGTGCTGCATATGCCGAGCGGCCGGACCCTCTATGACGGGCTGCTCGTCGACCCGGTCTGGTGGCGTGCCGTCTGGAACACGGTGCGTTTCACGGTGATTTCGGTGACCTGCGAGACCATCCTCGGCACGATCGTTGCCCTGGTTCTCAACGCCGAATTCGCCGGCCGCGGCATCGTCAGGGCAGCGATCCTGATCCCCTGGGCGATCCCGACGATCGTCTCGGCGAAGATGTGGCAATGGATGCTCAACGACCAGTTCGGCATCATCAATGTCGTGTTGCTCAACCTCGGCCTGATCAGCGACAAGATCGCCTGGACGGCCAACGCCGACACGGCGATGGCGGCCGTCCTCATCGTCGATATCTGGAAGGCGACACCATTCATGACGCTGCTCATCCTGGCCGCGCTGCAGATGCTGCCGAGGGAGATCATCGAGGTCGCCAGGCTCGACGGCGCCAACCCCTGGCAGATCTTCTGGCGGGTGACCTTGCCGCTGATCCGCCCGGCGCTGATGGTGGCCGTGATCTTCCGCGCGCTCGATGCGCTGCGCATCTTCGACCTGATCTATGTGCTGACGCCCAACAATGTGCAAACCAAGTCGATGTCCGTGTTCGCCCGCGAGAACCTGTTCGAGTTCGACAAGTTCGCCTATGGCTCCGCCGCCTCGACCTTGCTCTTCCTGATCCTAGCTCTGCTCACCATCGTCACCATCCGGATCGGCCGGATCAGGCTGGACGGAGGCCGCTGACATGTGGATCGTGAAGCGCACGGCCTTTTACCTGCTGGTCGCGGTCATCGTCTTCGTCGCCGTGTTCCCGTTCTACTATGCCATCGTCACCAGCCTGAAATCGGGGACCGACCTGTTCCGGGCCGATCTGTGGCCGACGACGATCAGCCTCGCCAACTACCGGAATGTGCTGACCGAAGGCAGCTTCGTGCGCAACTTGCTGAACTCGCTGTTCGTCTCCGGCGCGGTGGTTGCGCTTTCGCTGTTGCTCGGCGTCACATCGGCCTATGCGCTGGCGCGCATTCGATTCCGCGGCCGCTCGGCCCTGCTGTTCATCATCCTGTCGGTGTCGATGTTCCCGCAGGTGGCGCTGCTGGCGGGGCTGTTCGAACTGGTCCGCCTGTTCGGCCTCTACAATTCGCTGTTCGCGCTGATCTTCTCCTACATGATCTTCACCTTGCCGTTCACCGTCTGGGTCCTCACCACCTTCGTCCGCGACCTGCCGGTCGAGGTCGAGGAGGCGGCGATCCTAGACGGCGCGACGCCGTGGCTCATCATCACCCGGGTCTTCCTGCCGCTGATGTGGCCGGCGCTGGCAACCACCGGCCTGCTGGCCTTCATCGGCGCGTGGAACGAGTTCCTGTTTGCCCTGACCTTCACCTCCAACAACGCACAGCGGACCGTGCCGGTGGCGATCGCGCTGCTCTCCGGCAACTCGCAGTTCGAGATCCCATGGGGCAACATCATGGCCGCCTCGGTGATCGTCACGGTGCCGCTGGTGGTGCTGGTCCTGATCTTCCAGCGCAAAATCGTTTCCGGCCTCACCGCGGGCGGGGTCAAGGGGTGAGGGACGAGTCCTCAGATGTCCGGCGCGTTGCCGATCTTCTGCTTGAGCTCCAGCGCCCAGGCGCGGCCTTCGTCGCCGCCCCACAGCAGCCAGGCAATATAACCGGCCGAAGGGTTGTGCTCATTGCCGTAGTTCCTGCCGCGCTTGTCGACCTCGTGGCGGGCGAAATAGCTGACCATGCGGCGGATGGTGGAGGGCGCGAGCTTTTCCCGGTTCTTCAGCTCGGTGGCTCGGGCGACGCCGATCTCGGTGCCGCCACGGCCGAACTCGCCGCGCAGCCTGAGGCCCTTGGCGGCATTGTCGGCCACCACTTGCGGGCAGCGCAGATCGATCTCGCCGTCGTGCATGTTGTTCCCCGGATCACGCTGCCCGAACAGGTATTACGACATCTCACCATGCGCAATAAATGTCGGGACCGATCGCTGCCGAACGTCCTTGGGTCGCAGAGCAACCGCGCCGGGACGCCGGCGCCGCGACTTGAAGGAGCCGATCATGATCACCTTTCCCAATGAATCCGCCAAATACCGCACCGCGCGCGAAAAATTGCTGAAGAAGGAAATCGAGCTGCGCCGCGCCATGGAAGAGGTCGCCGAGGCCCGGCGCGCGTTGCCGCCGGGCGGGCTGATCCGCCAGGACTATGAATTCGACGGGCTGGACGGCGATGGGAGGCCTGCAAAGATAAAGCTGTCGGAGCTGTTCGCGCCCGGCAAGGACTCGCTCATCCTCTACAACATGATGTTCCCGCGCCATCCGCAGGAAAAGCGCGAGGTGGCGACCAGCGGCGGCACGGCGAAGCTCGCCCGGCAGGACCAGCCATGCCCCTCCTGCACGGCATTGCTCGACCAGTTCGACGGCGCGGTCGGGCATCTCCAGGCCGCCGGCTTCAATTTCGCGGTGGTGGGCAAGACCGCGCTCGAAAACCTGGTCACGCTCGGCCTCGACAGGGGCTGGCGCAACATGCGGCTGGTGTCTTCGGCTTCCAACAGCTTCAAGCGCGACTACAATGCGGAGGCGGCCGACGGCTCACAGATCCCGCTGCTGTCGGTGTTTCACCGCGACGGCGAGGGCATACGCCATTTCTGGAGTTCGGAACTGGATTTCGCGCCGACGGAGCCGGGCCAGGATCCGCGCAGCCTCGGCACCTGCGAAACGCTGTGGAACCTGATGGATTTCACGCCGGAAGGCCGCCCGAACTGGAACGAGCAGCTGCAATATGGCGAGGCGTGTTGCCACTGAAAGGCAGCTCTGGCCAGCCGCCGCGTTTCAGTTTTCGGAACATGAGTCCCATGGGCTGGCTCGAACGAGGGCATCGGCGAGCGTTCGAGCAAGCCACATATACGGCGGGGCGATCGAGGCGATATGCGCAGGCTTCTTCCTCAAGAGCTGCAACCGGAGTGCCCAAGCGACGTTGGATTGTCCGAGGGACAATTCCAACCGGAGACATGCCATGAAGACGCTTGCCATTCTGACCGCAGCAGCATTGCTTGCCGGCGCGCCGGCCTTTGCCCAGTCGAACACGACCGCCACGACCACGCCGCTCGCTACGACGACGAAGGTCGACACTTCGACCTTCATCAAGACGGTGCCGAGCGCCAATGAGTTCGAGATCGAGTCCAGCAAGCTCGCCGAGCAGAAGGCGACCGATGCCGACGTCAAGGCGTTCGCCAAACAGATGATCGCCGACCACACCAAGGCCGGCGAGGAATTCAAGGCGGCGCTTGCCCAGGGCCAGACAACCTCGGCCACCGCGCCGTCAGGTCCGGCCCTGCAGCCCAAGGAGCAGAAGATGCTCGATGAGCTGAAGGGCGCCAGCGGCGATCAGTTCCAGGCCAAATACATCGAGATGCAGACCAACGCCCACAAGGAAGCCGTCGCGCTGTTCAGCGGCTATGCGCAATCCGGCGACGACCCGGCGATGAAGGAATTCGCCAAGAAAACCCTGCCGACGCTGCAGATGCACGAAAAACATGTGAAGGAACTGGCGGCCGCGCATCAGGGGTGAGGGCGGTTCAAGGCCGACGCTCTACGGCGCCCCCCTCTGTCTGGGGGCGCCGTAGAGCGTTACGGTGGCAAACCAAGCACAATGAGCGGCGCTCAGGTCGACCTGATCTGCTCCACCGCGGTCACCAGCAGCTCTTCCATGGCGGTGCGTATCTGGGCATCCGACTGGGCGATGCCCGCCGCGTCGAAATCGGCGCGCACCTTGCGGAACACGTCGTTGTCGCCGGCCTCTTCGAAGTCGGCGTGCACCACTTCCTTCGCATAGGCGTCGGCGTCCGCACCAGATTTGCCAAGCTTTTCGGCGGCCCAGAGGCCGAGCAGCTTGTTGCGGCGCGCCATGGCCCTGAACTTCGTATCCTCGTCCATCGCAAACTTCTTTTCGAAGCCTTCCTGACGGTCTCTCATGCTGCTCATGGTTTGCCTCGTTCGATGTGAGTCCGATCTTCAGCCCAAGGGAAAAGCGGGCAGGGAAGGCGAGAGTGGCGTGCATGGATGTCTTTAGCAAGGCCGGATCGTTCACGCCGGCGATTGAGCGGGGTGCTTGGCGGTTCCGGTCATTTGGCCGATGTGATTTGACGTTGCCGCGCCGTGTCCTACTCTCGAATGCATGGTGGACGAACCGAGGAGACGAGTGATGCGGTCGCCTTTCAATGGAATTCGCAGCGTCGCGCTGACGGCGGCCGTGATGCTTGCCGCCGGCACCGCGGCCTATGCCCATCATGGCTGGTCGTGGACGCAGGACGGGTTTTTCGAACTCAGGGGCAAGATCACGGCCATCTATATCGGCAATCCGCACGCCACGCTGGATGTCGACGCCGAGGGAGAGGCCTGGCGGGTGGAGATGGCGCCGCCGTCCCGCACCATCGCCGCTGGCTTCACGGAGGAGGTGGCCAAGGTCGGCGACGAGGTGACCGCGATCGGCAACCGCTCGGTCGAGGCGAGCGAAAAGCGCATGAAAGCGGTGCGCGTCATCGTCGGCGGCAAGACATACGATGTCTATCCCGACCGCGTGCCGCCGGCCTAGATGGCGGAGTTCCTCGCCGGCATCGAGCAATTTGCCCTGGCGCGGTGGCTGAAGGGCTCCTTCATTGCCTACCCCATCGTCAACGCGCTCCACATCTTGTCGATCGGCGCGCTGCTGACCAGCGTCCTCCTCATGGACCTCAGGATCTGCGGCGCTTTCCGCTCACTGCCGCACGCCGCGTTCGTCGCGCTGCTGCGCCGCGTTGCTTTAGGCGCGTTCGTCGGTGCGCTCGTCACCGGCTCGCTGCTGTTTTCGGTCAAGGCGAGCACCTATGCGGCGATGCCGGTCTTCCTCGCCAAGATGGCACTCATCCTTCTCGCCGGCGTCAATTTTTTCGCCTTCCTGCGCTTCGCCAGAGGCGGTGACGAGCCGGCCGGCAGCGCCATCCTGGCTGTGCTCTCGATACTGCTGTGGACATCAGTGCTGTTCGCCGGACGGTTCATCGGTTTTCTTTAGCGCCGCATCCACCTTCTCCCCCTGTGGGAGAAGGTGTCGCCGAAGGCGACGGATGAGGGGTGTTCCAGGGAACGCCAACGTCTCACTCCGCTGGACCACCCCTCATCCGTCTCGGCGCTATCGCGCCGATCCACCTTCTCCCACAAGGGGAGAAGGGAAGAACGGCGCTGGCGTTCCGCCAGTGCCGGGATAAGCTTCCTGCAAACAAAGGAGAACTGCCGTGAAAAAAAGAAATCATCGAAGTCCCCGTCATGTCGGACAAGGTGCGGGCGCTTGGCCTGCCCTGCTCGACGGCGGTCAAGGCCAACGGCTTCGTCTTCATCTCGGCGACGCCGCCGGTGGACATGGTGACCGGCGAGATGGTGCGCGGCGACATCGAAACACAGACCGAGGCGTCGCTGAAGGCGCTGAAACATTGCCTGGAAGCGGCCGGAACCTCGCTGGAAAACGTCGTGATGGTGCGCATCTACGCCGTCAATTCCGGCTTCTACAACGCGATTAACCGGGTCTATGCCAGGTATTTTTCGACCAATCCGCCGGCGCGGAGTTTTGTGCCGGTGGCGTCTTGGCCGATGGAGTTTGATATTGAGATCGAGTGTGTGGCTGTGGCGTGAGGGGGGCACGCCGGTTACATTGCTCACGCAAGCGGGAAAGCATTAGGTGTTAGAAAACGGGGGTTGGGATTGCGGAGATTAGCGGCCCTCTCTATGTGTCGACTAAGTCTGCTGCGACGCTGGGTTCGGTCGTCGAGTTCCCCTCTTGCGGCTGGCACGCCTATAGAGCAGGGTGGCCTTAAATGCCACGACTCCAGACCGATAATTGGGCACTAGTGTCTTCAATGAGCAAAAGTTACACAGAGATTATTTCTGACTTTGACACGGCGCAGGCAGCATGCGTGTGTATTATGATGTCGTCAGAAAGCATAGCGGATGGTATTAAGAAGCAAGGTGGCAACTTAAAACTTGTATTTGGAAAAGAAGAATTTACCGTATCTGCCTTTGATCTCCTAAAGTATTCGATTTATTTCAAAGACATCTCTAAGACTTTTTATACTGATAAAGTTTTGCCGGAAGGCTTGGAGTTTGAATTCGACCTCGTAAAGCTCGCAGTTCGGTTTGCTTTTGACGAGGCCGATGTTCTATTTTTTGAGCCAATGGTGCGGCGTCGGGAAATAATATTGAATCAGGCTACCAGATTTAAGATGTCAGAGTCTCAGTTTCGGTTTCTACTGTCGAATTCAAGAGTGTTGCAGAGGATCATATTCGTTTGATGGGCAAAATAGTAGCTATTGAGGGTGTTGATGGAGCAGGAAAATTTACAGTATCAAAGTCGTTAAAAGCCCTGATCGAGGATCGAGGGAAGACTGCTACCATTGTCTCTTTCCCGCGGTATTCTGAAACCATAGCAGGTCAGGCGCTAGGTAATTTCTTGTCGGGGAAAACATATATTCCTGAGGACCCGAAATCGATTGCCACGCTCTATGCGATGGATAGATTTGAGTCGAAATCCCTTATCGAAAGTATTAATTTAAAATCCGATTTTCTGATATTCGACAGGTATATTGCTTCAAATATGGCTTATCAGTCAGCAAAAGTCGACCTCGAATTCCAGGATCAAATGATAGAATGGGTCTTGAACCTAGAATTAAAAGTGTTCGGGCTTCCAGCTCCTAATCTCAACGCCTACCTGCGTATATCACCGAACGCGTCGGCGAAAAACGTCCTAAGAAAACCTAAGAGAGACTATACTGACCTTGATGCCGATAGGCATGAGGCGGATAGCTCCTTACTTACGAGGGTTCCGCTCGTGTATGAAAATCTAATTGCGAAATCGGTTTTAGGGGAGTGGTGCGCTGTTGATGTAGATTTTGACGGCAACCTTAGGAGACCTGAGGAGCTTGCCGCCGAGATTCTGACACAACTGTAATCGTCAGAGATTGGCTATCGACTGATATATCGCATTCGCCCTGTGCTCCTTTTCGAATGAAAGCCCAACGTATTGTACGTCAAGCATTTCGAGCGCCTCTAAGCTATGGTTTTCCATCTTTAAACGGTATGCTGGGTCAGCAACGCGTAGTGAGTCGACCTGAACAGGAATGCCGTGATCGACTGGACAAAAGAAGACTTTGCCATATGTGGAGCACCATTGTTTCAGCGCGGGGAATAGAGCGTCTAAGAATGGGCCCGGCTTTGATGCCTTTTCCATGGTATCTAGAAAATGCGAAAATATGTCTGGAATACCCCTGTCACAGATGGTGATTGCAGCTCCATCCTTACTGGCTTCGATCTCACTACAGATTTGCTGGCAGTATAACCACGATGTAGTCTCAAAATCCTGAGATTTGTTGAGCGCAAATGGTGCTTTTCGGGCGACTTCCTCGACAAGTGACACCTTGTGTCCGTTAGTCTCCAGCAAAGTCTTCGTTGCAAGCACCGTTTCTGTTTTTCCTGCTGAAAAGGCCCCGCATATCAGTATCTTCACTTTTCTATTTTCCCGGTCGCCCGAAATTTGACCAGTGAATGAAGAGTCACCCCTTTGTTTGCTAAAACGAGGCGTGGATCCTTGATCTCCGGCTCAAACACGACAAGAAACTCCGTGGCCTTTAGCTCGAATTTCTTAAGGTCATCGATCAGTTTCATTGCTTTGGCGCCTCCAGTG
>NZ_RZPH01000930.1:0-2384 GCF_004022825.1 Mesorhizobium sp. M7A.F.Ca.CA.004.04.2.1 | reverse complement strand
AGCGGCTGATGCGCCTGCGCGGGGTCGCCGGGACCGAAATTGACGGTCGGCGTGTTGCCGAGGCCGGTCGGCAGGCCGATGTCGCTGTGCGCGCCAAAACCACTCAGGACCGGCGAGAGATTGGCTTCTTTGACGGCCTCCTGGAAGACGCCGACAAAGGGATTGTCCGAGGGGATTTCGGCGCAATCGGCGTCGAGGATCCACTCGACGCGGGCGGGGTGCTTTCGCAGGTAGGGGTCTGCCTGGCAGACATTGGCTATGTGCTCTTCGATTTCGCGTTTGACGTTGCCACCCAGTTTGAACTCGTCGTGCTCGCTCGGCAGATATTGAGCGTCGATGATGATCTCGCCGCGCCCTGCCATGGAGGACGGATGTTCGCCGGCGCTCATCTGGGTGACGATGATCTGGTTGGGCAGGTCCATCAACGGATGGTTCTTTCTGGGATCGAACATCCAGCGCCGGTTGAGGATGTCGATGCCGTCGAGGATTTGCCGGCAAAGCTGGACGGCATCGACCGGGCCGCTCGAATACCAGGCATTGGGCGTCAGCTCCGCATGCCCGCCTATGCCGTCAATGATGATCTTCCCCCACAGAATGCCGTGACAGAGCGGTGCGATCTTGTTCGCCGTCGGTTCGGTCATGATGCCGGCGTCGGCGTGAAAGCCGCGATCGACCATGGCCAGCGACCCCATGCCGCCGATTTCCTCGTCGACGACGGTGGTGAAGACGACGTCTCCGGACAGGGGAATGTCGAGTCCCTTCAGGATCTCGACGGCCATCAGCATGCAGGCGACGCCGCCTTTCATGTCGACCGTACCGCGGCCGTGTAGAAATCCGTCCTTGAGGACGGGCTGGAACGGGTCGGTCGTCCAGTGCCCTGCGGCGCCGGGCGGGACGACATCGATATGGCCGGTCAGCATGATGGAGCGACCGCCGCCCGTGCCCTTCAAGACGCCGCCGAGATTGGGCCGGCCTTCGAACGTCCTGCCTTTGTTGGCGCCGGCGCGCCCCTTGTATTTTTCGTAGAGTGCAGGGCCATCCGGGTCCCATAGATCGGTCGAGAAGCCGAGCGCCTCGATCCGCTTTTGCAGATAGAGCTGGCAATCACGCTCGCCGGGGCCGGCCTCCTTTGGATCGGATTTCACGATCGAGGGGAAGGCGACGAGATCGCTCAGCGTTTGGACGATACGGTCAGCGCTTGCCTCGACGCGCGCGGCAATGATCTCTTCCATGGACGGCATCATGATCTCCAACGTTGGGAAAGTCGGTCGGCGAGAAGGACGAAAACCAGAAGGGCGCCGACAATCCCCACCTGCCAAACCGTGTTGATGTTCAATTGCAGAAGGCCGGTCTTCAGCGTGACCAGCAGCAGGACGGCCGCGAACACGCCGCCAACGCCACCGCGCCCTCCGGTGATGGCGATGCCTCCAAGCATGGCGGCAGTCAGCGATTCGAGTTCGAGGTTCTGGCCGATATTGGGCCTGCCGCTGCCGAGCCAGGAGATCGAGACGAGCCCAGCGGCGCCGGCGAGCGCGCCACTCAAGGCGTAGAGGATCAAGCGAACGCGATCGACCGGAATACCGACCAGCCTGGCCGAGCGTTCGTTGAAACCCATGGCGTAGATCCAGCGCCCCCACGCTGTCGAGAGCAGCACCAAACCGGCTAGCGCAAAGCAGGGGATGGCAAGGGTGAGAAAGGGCAGGGGAATGCCCATGACGACGCCGCGCCCCCACACAAGCAGCCAGGAGGGCACGCCTGCTTGGGCCGCGCCGCCGGTAATGGCAAGTGCAGCGCCGGAATAGACGAAGAAGGTGCCGAGCGTCGCGATGAAGGGGAGAAGCGCGAGCCCGTTCACCAGCCATCCGTTCAAGGCACCGAGCATCGCGCCGGCCAGGATGCAGACGGCGGGCAGCAGGACCGGCGGCAATCCCAGCTTGAGGCAAAGCATCGCGACGATGGCGGACAGCGAGACCGCACCGCCGACCGAGAGGTCGATGCCGGCGCCACCGGCCATGATGACCAGCCCTTGTCCAAGGCCGACCAGGGCAAGGATCGTCGAGAACTGAAGAATGGTGGTGACGGTGCCGAGATTGAAAACAGAAGGCCTGAGCGCCAGCAGGCCGACAATCACGATCAGCCAAAGCATACAGAGCAAAGCCAGGGTAAGGGCCGGGCCTTGCAGGTTGCGGAGCGTTTTCATGCGCGGGCTCGTTGAAATCTGCCGAGCGGCAATCGGTTGCAAACAGCTTCGAAGCCAAGCACGCCGATGATGAGAACGCCGGTGACGACAGGCTGCCAAAGGGAAGGGACACCGATCAGCAGCAGGCCGTTCTGCAGGATTCTCAGAAGCAGCACGCCGAGCACGGTGCCGATCAGGCTGCATC
>NZ_RZPH01000929.1:0-2388 GCF_004022825.1 Mesorhizobium sp. M7A.F.Ca.CA.004.04.2.1 | reverse complement strand
ATGTCGATCCCGAACTCTTGAAGGTCTACGAGAAGCTCGGCATTCCGCTGCGCGAGCAGGAAATCCTTGCCGGCGTGCAGAAGACCGACGCCTCGGAACTCGAGGAAGTCAGCGACAATGTCTACAAATCGGGCCGCGTCGCCGTCGATGCCGTGTTCGATTCCGTCTCCGTCGTCACCACCTTCAAGAAGGAGCTGGCGCAGGCCGGCGTCATCTTCTGCTCGATCTCGGGAGCCATCCGCGAGCATCCGGAGCTGGTGAAGAAATATCTCGGCTCGGTCGTGCCGACCTCAGACAATTACTACGCCACGCTGAATTCGGCTGTGTTCACCGACGGCTCGTTCGTCTTCGTGCCCAAGGGCGTGCGCTGCCCGATGGAGCTGTCGACCTATTTCCGCATGAACGAGAAGAACACCGGCCAGTTCGAGCGCACGCTGATCATCGCCGAGGAGGGGGCTTACGTCTCCTATCTCGAGGGCTGCACGGCGCCGCAACGCGACGAGAACCAGTTGCACGCGGCGGTCGTCGAACTGGTAGCGCTCGACGATGCCGAGATCAAATATTCCACGGTGCAGAACTGGTACCCCGGCGACGCCGAGGGCAAGGGCGGCATCTACAACTTCGTCACCAAGCGCGGCGACTGCCGTGGCGACCGCTCGAAGATTTCGTGGACGCAGGTCGAGACCGGTTCGGCGATCACCTGGAAATATCCGAGCTGCATCCTGCGCGGTGACGATTCCCAAGGTGAGTTCTATTCGATTGCGGTATCGAACGGCTATCAGCAGGTCGACAGCGGCACCAAGATGATCCACCTCGGCAAGAACACGTCGAGCCGCATCATCTCCAAGGGCATCGCCGCCGGCTTCTCGCAGAACACCTATCGCGGCCAGGTCTCGGCGCACCGCAAGGCGACCAACGCCCGCAACTTCACCAACTGCGACTCGCTGCTGATCGGCGACCAGTGCGGCGCGCACACCGTGCCATACATGGAAGCCAAGAACTCGACGGCGCAGTTCGAGCACGAAGCGACGACCTCGAAGATTTCCGAGGACCAGAAATTCTACGTCATGCAGCGCGGCATCCCCGAAGAGGAAGCAATTGCGCTGATCGTCAATGGTTTCGTCAAGGACGTCATCCAGCAGCTGCCGATGGAATTCGCCGTCGAAGCGCAGAAGCTGATTGGGATTAGCCTTGAGGGCTCGGTCGGCTGACCGGACAAATATTCAGGAAACAAGAATGCTTGAAATCAGAAACCTGCACGCCCGCATCGTCGATGACGGCACCGAAATCATCCGTGGCTTGAACCTGACGGTGAAAGCCGGCGAGGTTGCCGCGATCATGGGGCCGAACGGCTCGGGAAAATCGACGCTGTCCTACATCCTCGCCGGCCGCGAGGACTATGAGGTGACCGAAGGCGACATCCTCTACAACGGCCAGTCGATCCTCGAAATGGATCCGGCCGAGCGCGCCACGTCAGGCATTTTCCTCGCCTTCCAGTATCCGATGGAGATACCGGGCGTGGCCACCATGGAATTCCTGAAAGTGGCGATGAACGAGCAGCGCAAGGCGCGTGGCGAAGAGCCGCTGAAGATCCCGGAATTTTTGAAGCGCGTGAAGGAAGCCGCCGCCTCGCTCAGCATGGACATGGCGATGCTCAAGCGGCCGCTCAATGTCGGCTTCTCCGGCGGCGAGAAGAAGCGGGCAGAGATTCTGCAGATGAAGCTGCTGGAGCCGAAACTGTGCGTGCTCGACGAGACCGATTCCGGCCTCGATATCGATGCGCTGAAGATCGTGTCCGACGGCGTCAACGCGCTGCGGGCGCCGGACCGGGCGTTCTTGGTCATCACCCACTACCAGCGCCTGCTTGAGCACATCGTGCCCGACACCGTGCACGTGCTCTACAAGGGCCAGGTCATCAAGTCCGGCGACAAGTCGCTGGCGCTCGACCTGGAAGCCAATGGCTATGCCGGCGTGATCGGCGAAGCCGCGTGAGATGCCAGAGGTAATACCGATGAACATGCACACACAACCGCAGCGGACACCGGCCGAGACAGCGTTGATCGACGCGTTCGGCGACCGGCTGTCGCTGCTGCCGGGTGACGGCGCGGTGATGCTGAAGCGCGACGACGCCATCGAGACGATCAAGCACGGCCTGCCGACGCGGCGTGTCGAATCCTGGCATTACACCGACCTGCGCCGGTTGCTGAATACCGTGCCGGACTTCGACCCCGCCGCCATGGCCAAAGCCGTTGCACCGATCGTCGACGGTTCCACCGTGGTGTCGATCCTGAACGGCAAGTCGGACGCCAAAGTGCCGGTTCTTGAAGGCGTTTCTTTCCAGCGCCTGTCGGAAAAGCTGATCGACGGCAGCGCAGCAGCTGGGCTCGA
>NZ_RZPH01000928.1:0-2396 GCF_004022825.1 Mesorhizobium sp. M7A.F.Ca.CA.004.04.2.1 | reverse complement strand
CGAGACGGGCACGCAGCGAACCTTCAAAGCCGGCCTTGGAGTCGATGCCGTTGTCGTCGCCCTTGACGCCGTTGTAGCCGAGTTCGGCTTCAGCGCCGTAGACGAAGTTCTCCTGCTGCCACTGGTAGCCGCCGAAGACACTGCCGACGAAACCCTTGGTATCGGTTTCAACGTCGAAATCCTTTTCTTTGGTCCGGCCGCTGAAGCCATAGCCGACGTTGAGACCGGCGTAGGGGCCGGCCCACGAAGCGACCGGAAGTTCAGCGATCGGCGCAGGTGCCGGCGGCTCTTCCGAAACCACGTCAGCAGCATAGGCAGTTCCGCTGAGGGCGAAGAGCCCAAGCGCAACGGCCAGCGGCCGTGCGAATTTGAGATTGGCTTGCATTGTTCTTTACTCCTTAAGCCACAGGACACAGGCTTGTTTCTCACGATCGCCATCTACCCGTCCGGGGGGTGAAACGGATCTGGCGTTCGTCGGTTCCAAATGTCGTGTCAAAATGCGGCTGAAGCGAACCTGAACTTGGGTCATTCCCCGGCACGAATGAGGCAGAACCTTGACGTTGCATCTTCGCAACAGCGAAATGGCAGGAACCATCCCATGCTGCGCTGCACACCGCTTGGTGCAAGGACTCCAGCACCCTATATTGCGGTCGTGCGCGCCCGAGTCCAGGGCGGGCCGGGATGTCCAAACGGCCGTTTCGCCACAATGCTGCCCAAGGTGCGAACACCATTTAACGCATGCCGGGCCATATTTCGCCGGCACCGCTTTTTCGGGCCGAAATTGAGGATTGACACCATATGAGCAAAGCCACTGTCACGGCGCTGGTGACGGGCGGGGCCAGGCGGATCGGCAGGGCGATCGTCGAGGATCTCGCCGCGCACGGTTTTGCCGTCGCCATCCATTGCAACCGCTCGCGCATCGAGGCCGATACGTTGGCTGCCAAAATCATCGCCGGAGGTGGCCGCGCCGCCGTGGTCGCCGCCGACCTGACCGATATGGACGCCGTCGACGATCTTGTCGGCCAGGCGCAAGCAGCGCTCGGACCCATCCCGCTGCTGGTCAACAATGCGTCGCTGTTCGAGGACGATTCGGTTCGGGATTTCGACTGGCGGGCCTGGGACCGGCACTTTGCCGTCCATGTGAAAGCGCCCGCGCTGCTGGCGCAGAATTTCGCCCGGGCGTTGCCGGCAGGGCAGGAGGGCCTGATCGTCAACATGATCGACCAGCGCGTCTGGCGTCCGACGCCGCGCTACTTCTCCTATGCGCTGTCCAAGTCGACGCTGTGGACGGCCACCCAGATGATGGCGCAAGCGCTCGGCCCCAGCATCCGCGTCAATGCCATCGGCCCGGGGCCGACACTGAAGAACGCGCGTCAGGACGACAGCGATTTTGCCGCACAGGTGGATGGCTTGGTCCTCAAGCGCGGCCCGGAATTGCCGGAATTCGGCGCCACGATCCGCTATCTCTGGGAAGCGCGCTCGGTCACCGGCCAGATGATCGCGCTTGATGGCGGCCAGCATCTTGCATGGCAGACGCCCGATGTGACAGGCATGACGGAATGAGTCCTGTAGACCACAAAAGCAAGCCGCGCGGCGGCGCCGACGATCTGCCCCCCGATATCGACCTCGAGGACGAGGCGGTCGAGGAGATCGTTGAAACCGTCGGTCCCGATGTCGCCTTCACCGCCATCGACTGGACCCCGCATGCCGGCGACGCGGAAGGCATGATCGGCGCCGAGGTGATCCAGACGCTGGTCAAGCGGCTTCCCAACGCGCCCGGCGTCTACCGCATGATGAACGCTGCCGGCGATGTGCTCTATGTCGGCAAGGCGCGCAGCCTGAAGAAGCGCGTCACCAACTACGCGCAAGGCCGCTTCCACACCACCCGCATCGGCCGCATGGTGCGTGAGACGTCGACGATGGAGTTCGTCGTCACCCGCACCGAGATCGAAGCGCTGCTGCTCGAAGCCAACCTTATCAAGCGCTTGCGGCCGCGATTCAACGTCCTGATGCGCGACGACAAGTCGTTTCCCTACATTCTCTTGACCGGCGATCATGTCTCGCCGGGCATCTACAAGCATCGCGGCGCGCGCTCGCGCAAAGGCGATTATTTCGGCCCGTTTGCCTCGGCCGGTGCCGTTGGCCGTACCATCAACTCCCTGCAGCGCGCCTTCCTGCTCAGGAGTTGCACCAACTCGTTCTACGAGAACCGCACGCGGCCATGCCTGCTTTATCAGATCAAGCGCTGCGCTGGTCCCTGCACCGGCGAGGTCTCGCATCAGGACTATGCGGAACTGGTCGGCGAGGCGAAGGACTTCTTGTCCGGCCGCAGCCAGAAGGTGAAGACGGAAATCTCGGCCGCCATGCAGCAGGCGTCGGAAGCTCTCGATTTCGAG
>NZ_RZPH01000927.1:0-2399 GCF_004022825.1 Mesorhizobium sp. M7A.F.Ca.CA.004.04.2.1 | reverse complement strand
GTTGCGCGTCGTCGAGGCGCGCAGCCGCAACTCGTCGGTCAGCGACTTCAGGCGAACCAGGCTCTTGACGCGCGTCATAAGCTGCAGGTCGTTGACCGGCTTGGTCAGGAAGTCGTCGGCACCGGCCTCGAGCCCGCGGACGCGGTCGGAGACCTGATCGAGCGCGGTGATCATCACCACCGGAATGTGCGATGTCGCCGGATCGCTCCTCAGCCGCCGACAGACCTCGAAGCCGTCCATATCAGGCATCATCACGTCGAGCAGCACGACATCGACCTTGCCGTTCTCGCAGGTCTCTATCGCATCCGGCCCGTTGGTGGCGGTCAGCACTTCGAAATATTCGGCCAGCAGCCGCACTTCCAGCAGCCGCACATTGGCAGGGATATCGTCGACGACGAGGATCCGAGCAGTCATTTCACAAGGCTCCGGCTCGGCTGAAGGGGCACATCACGCATCGCCCAGATAGGATTTGATGGTTTCGATGAAACGCGGCACCGAGATCGGCTTAGAAATATAAGCCTCGCAGCCGCCCTGGCGGATACGTTCCTCGTCGCCCTTCATGGCGAAGGCGGTCACCGCAATGACCGGGATGACGTGCAGTTCGTCGTCTTCCTTCAGCCATTTGGTCACTTCAAGCCCCGACACTTCAGGCAATTGGATATCCATCAGGATCAGATCCGGCTTGTGCTGGCGCGCCAAATCGAGCGCTTCCAGACCGTTTCGGGTGCGCACGGTCTCGTAACCGCTTGCCTCGATGAGGTCCCGAAAGAGCTTCATATTGAGCTCATTGTCTTCGACGATCATAACCTTCTTCGGCATCGATTTCCCGTCCCGGCTGCCCTTCCGCTTCGAAGGCAACCGTCATGCGCCCATGTCTGAACGCATCAAACCCTGCTTCACTTTACGGCAATATGATTGACGAAACGGAAATCCGCGGCTGGAAAACAGCGCGAATTCCACCTCGTCCCCTGCGCGTCCAAAGGGCGCGCCACGCTCTAATGGCTTGCCGCAAGCAACTCTTGCCATTACTGCGGGAGAGACTCATTCCACACACCGAAGGTAGTGATGGCAAACGCAGCGTCAATGCGCGAAGAAGCGGAATCGATTGCCGTGAAGGCCCTGGGCTTCGTCGCCTCCGATCCGGAGCTTCTGCCGCGCTTTCTGGCAATCACCGGCATAGAGGTCCATTCGATCCGCAAAGCCGCCAGCGAGCCGGGTTTTCTGGCCGGTGTCCTGCAGTTCATCCTCGCCCACGAGCCGACTCTGATGCGCTTTGCCGAGGAAACCGGCACCCCGCCGGCGGCTGTCGGCAAAGCCTTGCGGTCGCTGCCGCTGGGCGACGACAACCACGAGCATTCCATATGAGCGATGATCCGGAAACCGCGCGCCAGATCGAAGAACTGGCAGCCGACGACCGACCCTTGCTTGTCCTCGATGTCGACGATGTCGTGCTCGAATTCATCCGACCGTTTCCGAATTTCCTCAAGGCGCGCGGCTATGGCCTGACGCTGGCCTCGTTCCGGCTGACCGGCAACATCGCAGAGACCGCCAGCGGCCGCCTGATCGAACAGCCCGAAGTCACGGCACTGCTGGCCGATTTCTTTGACGCGCAAGCCGATTGGCAAAACATTACTGACGGCGCGTCAGAAGCCCTGGCAGGGCTTGGCGATCGCGCGGAAATCATCTTGCTGACGGCCATGCCGCACAAACACCGTGCCGTGCGTCGCGTCCATCTCGACGCGCTTGGGCTGAGCTACCCGCTTCTGACCACTGAAATGGCCAAAGGGCCGGCAGTGGCCAAGCTTCGCGGCAAGGCCGGCCGACCGGTGGTCTTCGTCGACGATCAGCCGCACAATCTGGCGTCGGTACGGGAATCGGTCGCCGACGCCGAACTGTTCCACCTGATGGCCGACAATTCGCTGCGCGCATTCCTGCCGCCGGTGACGGACGATGTGGTCGTCGTCCAGGACTGGCACGAGGCAGCGCCCAAGATCGCAAGCGCGCTGGGGCTCTGAACTCCAGCTTCAGGGTTCAGTTCGCACCTGCGCCGCCGCTGTCGTCTCCGCTGTCATCGGCGCCGTCACCATCATCCAGGCTGTCGTCCACGGCCGGATCGGCGGGCTTCAGCATGACGCCATTGACGGTGACCGAGCCATCGGCCTTGGCATTGACGATCCATTCCAGCCGGCCGTCGGGCAGCGTCTTGCCAAAGCCCTTCGCCATGAGAGCGACTGGCACGTATTGGCCAACCTCCGGTTCCGACTTTGCCGCTTCCTGCAGGCCTTCGACAAGCTTGTCGAAGCCGGCGACATCGACGGTTACGCTTCCTTCGGGCTTTTCGCCTGGGAATGTCATCTCGCCTTCCAGCGCGATCTCCGTGTCCTTGTTCTTCACGGTGC
>NZ_RZPH01000926.1:0-2409 GCF_004022825.1 Mesorhizobium sp. M7A.F.Ca.CA.004.04.2.1 | reverse complement strand
GTCGGAAGCGGCCGGCATCGCGATGCTGCTGCTCGTCGCCGCCTATGTCTTCGGCAGCTGGCTGCATCTGCGCCCGCTGAAGATCGCCAGCTTTCAGCTGCATTATCCGGCGCTGCCGATCGTCGCGCGGCAGTTGCTGATCGGCCCGATCGAGTTGCTGGCCGCCGCCGCGATCATCTTCTTTGCCCTGCCCGCAGCCCACAATCCCGGCTACTTCGTCATACTGGGCGTCTTCCTCGTCTCCTTCTCGATCGCGCAGATCTCGCACGCGCCGGGCGGGCTCGGCGTGTTCGAGGTGGTGTTTCTCGCCGGCCTGTCGGACATGGATCCGGTCGGCGTGCTGGCGGCGCTGCTGGTGTTCCGGCTGTTCTACCTGATCATCCCGCTGATTCTTGGCCTGGGTGTGGTGCTGTTCTTCGAACGCTCGCAGTTCAGCCGGACGGAGCCTTGAGGAGCGGGATTGGATCTGGAGGCCGCGCGCCGGCATCTGAAGTGCGGCGCCTGAAATCACCTGACGAAACGTGCCATTGAACCACAGAGCAGGCTTGACTATTTTCCGCTGGCGGCTACAAGGCAGCGCTCACAGCGGCTTGCCCGCTCGGCCCGCACGGTTCATGACCGCGCCTGCTGGGGAATAGGTTAACGGTAGACCCACGGACTCTGACTCCGTTAGTCCTGGTTCGAATCCAGGTTCCCCAGCCAAGATAAACCCACTGAAAACACTGAATTCTTGCCGCCAACCGAAACTTGGTGGTGCATGCCGCTGTGACAAAATAAGCGAAAAATAAGCGAATTTTAGCTGCCGCTTATTTTCCAGCCGCTTGGCCATCTTGCCGCAGGCTTTTCCTTTCGCGCTGGCCACACCATTTTCGGCCATGCCGCCATCCGATGCTTTCGCCGCGATGATAGCCGGGCTTTAGGCGGCGGCTTGAGTCGCGCCGATATCGCTAGCAGAGCCGGGGTTTCGCAGAACGACGATTCGGCGCTGCATCCATGGCAACAAATCGCGACCACATGGCCGGGAGGGCGGCGCGCGTTGAGCGCTTGCACCGGGAGGTGGTCGCCGGACCAAGACGCAATCCTACGCCTAAGCTTCTTTTTTTTCGAGCCATTGGATGAAGCCGAGATTTCGAGTGCGGTACTGGTTGATAGCGCTTTCCCTGCCAATTTCTTTGACCGCCTTGGCGAATCGCGTCAGTATTTCGATCATCTCGGGCGTGGCGTCGATCAGGTTCATGTAACGGCGTAGGCCGGCGAGCATGTCCCTCAGTTCCTCACCCTCATGCCCCTTGAGAATCTGGACATAACTTTCCACATCAATCGTAGCCGCTTCAGCCAGCAGTTCCGGATCGGTGATATTCTTGGCGAGCGCCATCACAGTCTCGTCGGTTGTGCGCTTCGGTTTCGTGGCGTTTTCAGCTTCCTTGATCCGCTTGAGCAGTTCAGGGGACAACTCCCGGCCGAACTCGTACAATCTATCGGTATCGAAGGCGGCGGGCTCATCCTTCTTTTCCCGGATGTATAGTGTGACCAGCTCTTCTGCGCGCGGATCTCCCAACTCACGGAACGTGCGCTCGACGCTCACTAAGTCGCCGAGGTCCAAGTACTTAAGCTCGCTTGCAAAAACCTCGACGAACCTGTCGAGTATGGGCTTGATCGGCTTCGTGAAGGACAGATGTAGGTCATCCCAAAGCTCCCGCATGGCTTCTTTTGCCTTGCGGTACATATCAGCCTCATTCAGCTCCTTCGCGTGCGCGTTCAGCCGCGATTGATCGAAGTATCCATTCTGGACAGCCTCAAGGAGGGTCAGGTCGAACGCGCTGGTGCCTGTGTACCGGTATTGGACAAGCAGGTCGCGCCATTTCAGGTCGAGGTCGGCGTCCTCCTTGATCGGGTTATAAGCGTTGACTCGCTTCAGGTAGTCGAGCGGTGGTGCGCCCTTTGGCTGAAGGTAACTCCAGGCGAGTAGGGTGATTGTCCGAACAGCATCCATTGTCACGCTAAAGGAATATCCGGCGAGCATAGGCGCGACCTGCTTAGCCAGAGCTAGAATTTTCCAGATCACTCGGACGTTCTTGATGCCCAGCAGGATAGCATGCTGACGGACCATGGCGGCGATGTTGTCACCGTCCCCCGGAATAGCGATGTCGGCAATCTCGGCGCAAGAAGGGTCGAACCGCAAGTACAAGTCCACCACCTTCTCTAAGTAGGACTCGAATTCACCCTTGTCCTCTAGTTGCTCGTCATTGAGGATCAGCACAACCTTGCACTTCCGATCGTCTCTGAGCTGGGAGATGTAGCCCAACACATCGACGCTTCTGAGCCCATCGCCCTTGCGTTCCAGATCATCGACCAGGACGATCTGATTGCGGATGCTGAGTGCTGCTGCTTCAACGGCTGCTTCACTGG
>NZ_RZPH01000925.1:0-2420 GCF_004022825.1 Mesorhizobium sp. M7A.F.Ca.CA.004.04.2.1 | reverse complement strand
GCACGGTCATCGTAGCTGCCTTGTCGTGAACGGCGATGATCGCCTTCAGACAAGGTACTTTTCCGAGGTCCGGTTTGGAATGGGGTTTCAAAGGCGCCGGTGCTGTTTTGCCTGGCGAACGCGGCGTGGAACCGGCGCTTTGCCTCGGCTTTTACGGAGCCGATTTGCCGCGCCGCAAATGCTCGTCCAGGCGCGGCATGATCTCGACGAAGTTGCATGGCGTGTGCCGGTAGTCGAGCTGCGCTTTCAGGATGCCGTCCCACGCGTCCTTGCAGGCGCCGGGTGAGCCCGGCAGCACGAAGACGAAGGTGGCGTTGACGACGCCGCCGGTCGCCCGGCTCTGGATCGTCGAGGTGCCGATCTTGTCGTAGGAAATGCGGTGGAACACTTCCGAAAAGCCATCCATGCGCTTTTCGAAGATCGGCTCCAGCGCGTCCGGCGTCACGTCACGGCCTGTGAAGCCGGTACCGCCGGTGGTGATGACGACATCGATATTCTTGTCCTGTGACCACGCCAGAACCGTGTCGCGGATTTTCTCGCGGTCGTCGGTGACGATATCGCGGGCCGCCAGCAGATGGCCGGCCTCGGTGATGCGGTCGGCCAGCGTCTGGCCGGATTTGTCGTCGGCGAGGCTGCGCGTGTCCGAAACGGTCAGCACCGCGATGCGCACGGGAATGAAGGAGCGGCTCTCGTCAATTCTGGCCATCTGCGCCCTCCGATGCGATGGTGCGCGTCGCCGCGACGAACCAGTCGGGCTGGCGGCCGCGGATCTCGGCAGCGGCACGCTTGGCGACATTGCCGGTCTCGAACAGGCCGAAGCAGGTGGCGCCGGACCCGGACATCCGTGAAAAACCCGATCCGGCCTTGTTCAGCCAGGAAAGCGCCCTGCCGATGGCGGGCTGCATCGCTAGCGCCGCGGGCTCGAGATCGTTGCGAGTAATCTCCAGCCAGTTGCGCAGGCTGTGAAAATCGATGCCGCGCGGCAGGGGCGGCAAGGCCTCATTGTCGCGCCGCGAAAGCGCTGCAAAGACATCCGCCGTCGACACCGGGGTGCCTGGATTGACCAGCACCAGGCCAAGCGCCGAAAAATCCGGCACCATCGACAGTTCATCCCCGATGCCGCGCGCTACCAGCGGCTTTGCCGCCAGGCACATCGGCACATCGGCGCCAAGCGAAAGGCCGATCCGCGCCAGCTCTGCGCCGTCGATGTCCAGCGCCCATGTCTCCACCAGCCCGCGCAGCACGGTCGCCGCGTCGCTCGAACCGCCGCCGACGCCGGAGGCAACCGGCAGGTTCTTTTCGAGCCGGATGGCAACCGGCGGTGTTCTCTCGTGCCCGGCTGTCTGCCGCAGGGCATCGCGCGCCCTAAGCACAAGATTGCTTGCGTCGACTGGAACGGCCGGTGCGTAGCGGCCGGACACGGCAAACTCATCGCTGTCGGCGGGCGCGATTTCGACCCTGTCGCCAAAACGCGTGAACACCGCTAGGCTTTCTATCAGATGATAGCCGTCAGGGCGCCTGCCGGTGACATGCAGCGCAAGATTGATTTTGGCGTACGCAGGCCAAGTGCGCACACCGAAAGCGGTGTCCACTGCGTTTGATGTAAGCGAAATGATGGTCAGTCCTTGGCCAGTCGGTATTCGCCGGTCTTCGGATCCTTGACCAGCGTTCCGATCGCGCCGTTGGCCGTCTGCTTTTCTGTGCGCCGCACCTTGGCGGTCACGCGCTCGGCTTCCCTAATGAAGGTGCGGTAGCCGAAATAAGCGGCAACGCCAACGACGGCGAAGAAAATGATCTGCGGCATGCCAAAACTCCTCCCACGCTGGGCCGGCGAAGGCGGCCGGTCGGGTCGGTTGATGCATGTCGACCCGGTTTTGGGGACACGACATGCATGAAACTCAAGCTCTCATGCTAGACGGTTTTGCCGGGTTTTCAAAGCCCGAAGCGAGACCACAATGCGCGCTCTTCCGCCGCATCGATCACGCCGCTGGCGGCAGCGGCTACGATATCGGGCGCTGAAAAGCCCTTGCTTGAGCCGAACAGGCCGAAGCGGCTAAGAAAACCGCGCGGTGTCGTGATCAGCCTGAGCTGGGTTTTCGCCCCGAAACGGGTCTTGAGCACAGTGCGCATGTCGCCGAGCGCATCGACCAGACCGAGTTCGAGGCCCTTGATGCCGGTCCAGAACAGGCCGGTGAACAGGTCCGGGTCGTCCTTCAGTTTCGTGCCGCGCCGCTCCTTGACGAGGTCGATGAAGGTTGCGTGCACCTCGAGCTGCAGCGCCTTCAGCCGTTCGACATCTTCCTTCTTCTCGGGCTTGAACGGATCGAGCACCGCCTTGTTCTGGCCGGCGGTGTGGACACGGCGCTCGACACCGATCTTTTTCATCAGTTCAGGGAAGCCGAACGAGGCCGATACCACGC
>NZ_RZPH01000924.1:0-2421 GCF_004022825.1 Mesorhizobium sp. M7A.F.Ca.CA.004.04.2.1 | reverse complement strand
GTGTACGACTGGTCCACAGCGGCGGCAGGCTGGTTGGCGCCGTTCGAACCGTAGTTGTCGCTGCCCGCGAAAGCGCTGCCGGTGATGGCCAGAACGGCGGCGGCAGCAATGAGGATCTTGTTCATCTTAAATACTCCTGAATGTCTGAATTTCGAATGTCTGAATTTCGCCAGGGCAGCGGGCGAGCCCGCCGTCGACTGGGAATCGGCTGTTAGTTGTTGCCGAAGAGGTTGTGGTCAGCACCCTGGGCAGGCGCCTGAGCAGCCGGTTCCGACTTCTTGGTCGAAGCGGTGTACGAGCTGTCGACAGCAGTGGCTGCCGCGGCGTTCGAACCGTAGTGGTCGCTACCAGCGAAGGCGCTGCCGGAAATGGCCAGAAGGGCTGCGGCAGTGAGAATGATCTTTTTCATTTTTGTACTCCAGTATCGTCTTTTTCCGTCCGTCTAGCGGCGTGTCTTGGAAATGAAATCGCGTCGTTCGGACAGCCCCGATGTGGGAGGGCAACCCCGCCTTTTCCAATCACGAAGTTGTTCCGTGTGGACCATGAATCCACACCTTGAAATTGTGCCAGGGGAATCTAGAGATACATTTTTCCTCTCTATATCAGCATGTTAAGTTTAACCATCCGATGGATCACTGACTGTTTCAAAGGCCCGGCGTTCACACCGTCCTGCACGCACCGTCAACAGAAACGAACCGTTCGGTTCGATTTTAGGTCAAGCTAATAGTCACTTTTCGAAACCGTTAACCTTTTTTGACCCCCGCCAAGGGTCGGACTCGGGAAGATCGCAGCCGGCAAATGGCCGCCCGGGAGGCGGGATTTCGGCCCGCGACGATCTGCGGTGACGTTTCGCATGCCGTGTCGCGCCGCATGGATACGATGTCGTTTTCATGCCGACGGCGCGCCAGCGATCGTGGTTAGATCATACCCATCTCAGGTGCCGCTTCGTGACGACGAGGCGGAGAATTGGGAAGCCGGTCAGAATCCGGCGCTGCCCCGCAACGGTGGTGGAGTTCAAGTCGCAACGGGAGACCACTGGGCAACTGCCTGGGAAGGTGTCGCGATGGTCCGCAAGGACAACTCCAGAGCCCGGAAACCAGCCCGAGATTTTTAGACTCGACTGATCGCGGTGGGCGGTCAAGAGGTGGATAGCGCTTCCGGCACCTAGCCGGCCTGCGTTTCAATCCTTCCTCCATCACCACCAGTTCAGTCCTTAGAAACGAGGACAGGACATGGATACCCGCAACGACATGCTGAGGCTCCTGAAGGGGCGCCGGCAAGGCTTTTCGCTGGAGCAGCCCTTCTACACCGATCCAGACTACTTCAAGCTCGACATGGAGCTGATCTGGTATCGCGACTGGCTGTTCATCGGCCATGATTGCGAACTGCCGAAGCCGGGCAGCTACATCACCGTGCAGATCGGCGACTATCCGGTCGTCCTTGTCCGCGACCAGCAAGGCAAGATCAACGCCTTCCACAATTCCTGCCGCCATCGCGGCAGCCGCGTGTGCAACGCGGAAAAGGGTACGGCGGCAAAGCTCGTCTGCCCCTATCATCAGTGGACCTATGAGCTGGACGGCCGCCTGCTGTTTGCCCGCCAGATGGCCGACGGTTTCGACAAGAGTGATTTCGGCCTGAAGCCGGTCGCCTGCGAGAGCGTCGGCGGCTACATCTTCATCTGCCTGGCCAAGGAGCCGGCGGATTTCGCGCCGATGCGGGCGATGATCGAACCTTATCTTTTGCCGCACCGTTTGCGTGAGGCAAAGATCGCCTTTGAGAGCACGATCATCGAGAAGGGCAACTGGAAGCTGGTCTGGGAAAACAACCGCGAGTGCTACCACTGCGTCGCCAATCACCCTGAGCTGTGCAAGACCTTCCCCGAGGCGCCGACCGTGACCGGCGTCAACGGCGCCGACAGCGACCCCGAGATGGTCGCGCACTGGGCCAGATGCGAGGCATCAGGCTTGCCGAGCAAATTCCGCATCGATCCGGCAGGGCAGTACCGCGCCACCCGCGCGCCGCTGCTGCGCGATGCCGTCAGCTACACCATGACGGGAAAACGGGCGGTGAAGAAGAACCTGTCCGACAGCGTTTCAACCGACCGCATCGGCTCCTTGCTGCTTTATCATTATCCGACAACCTGGAACCATATCCTCGGCGACCATGCCGTCACCTTCCGCGTGCTGCCGATCAGTGCCACGGAAACCGCGGTGACGACGAAATGGCTCGTCCACAAGGATGCGGTCGAAGGCGTCGACTACGACCTCGCTGAGCTCACCCATGTCTGGACCGAGACCAACGACCAGGACCGCCGCATCGTCGAGGAAAACGCCTTCGGCATCCTGTCGCCGGCCTACGAACCAGGCCCCTATTCGGAGCTGCATGAGGGCGGCGTGATCCAGTTCGTCGAGTGGTACACGT
>NZ_RZPH01000923.1:0-2425 GCF_004022825.1 Mesorhizobium sp. M7A.F.Ca.CA.004.04.2.1 | reverse complement strand
CCATATTGCCCTTGATCTTGCGGCGGCCGGTCGAGTCGGTGAATTCCTTGGCCGGCTTGGTGACCACCTTGAATCCGTTATAGTCGAGCCAGTCGATCAGCGGACGGATCGAGGAGTATTCCTGATCCTCGACCAGCGCCGTGTAATAATAGGCGCGCAGAAGATAGCCACGTTTCTGGAAGCTCGACAGGAGCTTGCGATAGTCGATGTCGAAGCCGAGCGCGCGCGACGTCGCATAGAGATTGGCGCCGTCGATGAATAGGGCGATTTTTTCACGAGGGTCGAACATGGAAAATATTCCTTCTCGAAATAAACGGCCGTCTAAACGAAATGCGATAGCGACGTTCGGTCAGGCTCATAATAAACCGGCTGACCTCTACGCATCCGAGATAGCGCCAGATTCACGGCAATCCAAGGGCGCGTGCGGCACTGCAAGCAATTGTGATCGGGACACCGAACACATAGGCACAGCCAGTTTTGCCGAATCGGGTGTTTGAACGAAGGATTGGGCGCCCTGCAGCCCGGCCATTGCCATGATGCTTGTATTTTGGCGGCGTTCGGGTTATGGACCGCGCCTGTTTTCCATCAAATCCATCGCATGAAAGGGGCAATCCATGGCCCGCGTAACCGTTGAAGATTGCATCGACAAGGTCGACAACCGCTTCGAACTGGTGCTGCTTGCCGGCCACCGTGCCCGGCAGATCAGCCAGGGCGCGCCGATCACCGTGCCGCGTGACAACGACAAGAACCCGGTCGTGGCGCTGCGCGAGATCGCCGATGAGACGCTGTCGCCCGACGACCTCAAGGAAGATCTGATCCATTCGCTGCAGAAGCATGTCGAGGTCGACGAGCCCGAGGCCGACGGCGAGGCGATTGCCGATCAGACCGGCACCGCCGTTGCTGCCACCGACGCCGATGACGCCGAGGAGAACATCACCTTCGACCGCATGACCGAGGAAGATCTCCTGGCCGGCATCGAGGGTCTGGTGCCACCGGAAAAAAGCGACGACTACTAAGAGCCTGGATCAAGCATCCGGCACTTCCGTCCTGGCAGTTTCGTGGCTATCTATGACATGCGCCGTACAGCAGTGCGGCGCATGATTCATTTCACCGCTGCGAGATCCCGCCCATGATGCGTCAGTATGAGCTTGTCGAGCGCGTCCAGCGCTACAAGCCTGACGTCAACGAGGCGTTGCTCAACAAGGCCTATGTCTATGCCATGCAGAAGCATGGCCACCAGAAGCGCGCTTCCGGCGACCCGTATTTCTCGCACCCGCTCGAAGTCGCCGCCATCCTCACCGAGATGCATATGGACGAGGCGACGATCGCGGTCGCCCTGCTGCACGACACGATCGAGGACACGACCGCCACACGGGCTGAGATCGACGATCTGTTCGGCCCCGAAATGGGCAAGCTGGTCGAGGGCCTGACCAAGCTGAAGAAGCTCGATCTCGTCTCGAAGAAGGCCGAGCAGGCGGAAAACCTGAGAAAGCTTCTGCTGGCGATTTCAGAAGATGTCCGCGTGCTGCTGGTCAAGCTCGCCGACCGCCTGCACAATATGCGCACCCTCGACCACATGCCGGAGGCCAAGCGCCTGCGCATCGCCGAGGAGACGATGGATATCTACGCGCCGCTGGCCGGCCGCATGGGCATGCAAGGCATGCGCGAGGAGCTGGAAGAGATCGCCTTCCGCTTCATCAATCCGGAAGCCTATCGCGCCGTCACCGCACGGCTTGCCGAAATCTTCGAGCGCAACAAGGGCGTGCTGACGGACATCGAAAAGGCGCTGTCCACGCTGTTCGAGAAGCATGCGATCAACGCCGGCGTGAAGAGCCGGCAGAAGAAGCCGTGGTCGGTGTTCCGCAAGATGGAGGCCAAGGCGCTGTCCTTCGAGCAGCTCTCGGATATTTTCGGCTTCCGCGTCGTCGTCGACACGGTCGAGGATTGTTACAGGGCGCTTGGCGCCATCCACACCGCGTGGTCGATGGTGCCCGGCCGCTTCAAGGACTACATCTCGACGCCGAAGCAGAACGATTATCGGTCGATCCACACCACCATCGTCGGCCCGTCGCGCCAGCGTGTCGAGCTGCAAATCCGCACCCGAGAGATGAACAAGATCGCCGAATACGGCGTCGCTGCCCATTCGATCTACAAGGACACCGGCGGCAAGACGAATGGCGCCGCCCACGCGATTTCGAAGGAAACCAACGCCTACGCCTGGCTGCGGCGCACCATCGAGCAGCTTGCCGAGGGCGACAATCCCGAGGATTTCCTCGAAAATACCAAGCTGGAGCTGTTCCAGGACCAGGTGTTCTGCTTCACCCCGAAAGGCATGTTGATTGCGCTGCCGCGCGGCGCGACGCCGATCGATTTCGCCTACGCGGTGCACACCGATGTCGGCGACACCTGCGTCGGTGCCAAGGTC
>NZ_RZPH01000922.1:0-2429 GCF_004022825.1 Mesorhizobium sp. M7A.F.Ca.CA.004.04.2.1 | reverse complement strand
CCTTTGCGCTGTCCAGCTATGTGCGGGCCGATACGACGCAACGTGGCGAATGGGCGTTCAGGGACGGCGTTTCGGTGCCGCTCGGCAAGACGCCGGCACTGTGCAAATACGAAAAGCTCTTCGAGGAGCCGGGACCGATGTACGACACCACCGCCTGGTGGAAATGACGCTGCCGCGTCGGGCGACGGGGGCAGAGGGGGCCTGGCGTTCGCGCCAGGCCCCTGACGGCGTTGGCCATGGACAATCGGGCAGCATTTCAGGCGGTGAAGTCGGCCGACAGTTCGCGGATCAGGAAATCGACGAACGCGCGCACCTTGGCCGCAATATAGGTGCGGTGCGGATAGAGCGCGTAGATCGGGCTGGAGCCGGGGCGAAACTCATCCAGCTGCACTTCCAGCCGGCCGTCCCTGATCGCAGCGTCGACCAGCAGGCTGGGCAGGTTGCCGATGCCGAAACCGGCGGTGGTCATCTGGTAGGCGGCCTCGACGCTGTTGGTCGAGATCCGCCCCCCGATAGCCGCATCGAAAGGGCCGTCGGGTCCGATGAATGGCCACGTGCCAAGGCGCTTGGCGAAATTGCTCAGCACGCAGGAATGGCTTGCCAGCTCATCCGGGTGGACCGGACGGCCGTTTGCATCCCAATAATCGGGCGTAGCGCAGACATAATTGCGGACGTCACCAAGCCGGCGGGCAATCAGGGCGGAATCCGCCTGACCGCCGAAGCGGATGGCCACATCGTAGCCTTCCTCGACAATGCCGACGACATAACGCGCGGTGAGGTCGAACTCGATCGTGGTGAGCGGGTTTTCTTCGAGGAATTTCGGCACCAACTTGGTTATGCGCGTGTGGCCCAGAACATTGGAGCAGGAAACCCGGATCAGGCCGCGCGTCTCCTTGTGCAGGCCGCGCGTCGAATCCTGCAGTTCGGATATGTCGTCGAGCAGGCTGCGCGCACGCGGAGCATAGTCGCGGCCCGCCTCGGTGAGGCTGAGACGCCTTGTGGTGCGATTGATGAGCCGGACGCCAAGGTCGTCTTCCAGTTCCTTGATGGTGCGGCTGACGGCCGTCGTCGACATGTTGAGATCGCGCGCCGCCGCCGACAGGCTGCCCAGCAGGCAAACCCGATCGAACACCCGCATCGCCGTCAGAAGATTCATCTTGCCTTCCCCTCGCCGTCGCGGCCCCGCCGCCATCGGCTGCGTCCTGTAGAAAACAGCGCCCAGCAACGACGCGGCAAGGGCATTCCACCGAATTTGGGCGTAAAATCAACAATGGGAGAACCGATATGACATCCAGACCTCTTCATCCCGCGATCGGCACATTTGCGAAAGGCGCAAAGAGCGGCGCGCTTGGCCGCCGCGAGTTCCTGGCGCTGGCCAGCGCCTTCGGCGCCAGCACGGCGATTGCCTACGGGCTCATCGGTCAGCCGGTCCCGGCGCGAGCCGAGGAAGCCGTCCAACCCAGGAAGGGCGGCGTGGTGCGTGTTGCCATGCAGGTGATGGAGCTGGAAGACCCGCGCAAGTTCAAGGTTTCGCAGATGGGCAACATCGCCATGCAGTTTCTCGAACCGCTGGTGCGCTGGAAGCCGGATTTCACCTTCGAGCCGGTGCTGCTGCAGAGCTGGGAGATCAATGCGGACGCGACGGAATATGTGCTCAAGGTGCGCCCGGGGGTGAAATGGTCGAACGGCGACGATTTCACCGCCACGGATGTTGCCTTCAACATCACGCGCTGGTGCGAGAAGGATGCCGCCGGCAACTCGATGGCCGGGCGCATGACCGCGCTGATCGATCCCGACACCAAGGTGGCGCGCACTGGTGCCATCGAGGTTCGCGACGGCCACACCGTGGTCCTGAAACTGTCTCAGCCCGACATCACCATCATCCCAGCGATGACCGACTATCCGGCATTGATCGTCCACCACACATTCAATCCGAAGGCGGCGCCACTGTCGGCCAACCCCGTTTGCACGGGCCCGTTCGAACTTAAAAGACTCGATGTCGGCGTTGCTGCCTCGGTGCGCAAGCGGCCGGACGGGTCGTGGTGGGGCGGCGAGGTGTTCCTCGACGGCATCGACTGGACCGACTACGGCACCGACTCGGCCGCCACCGTCTCCGCATTCGAATCCGGTGAGATCGACCTGAATGGGCAGACGCAGTCCTATGACGTCGCCATGCTCGACAGGCTGGGCCTGAAGAAAAGCGAGATCGTCACTGCCGCCACCCTGGTCTCGCGCTGCAACGTCAACGCCAAACCCTATGACGACAAGCGCGTGCGCAACGCCATACAGCTTGCGGTCGACAACGAAGCGGTGCTGCAACTGGGCGCCGACGGCATGGGTATCGTCGCGCAGAACGATCATGTCGGACCGATGCATCCCGAACACGCCGACTTGCCGCCGATCAAACGTGATCCGGTCCGGGCCAGGGC
>NZ_RZPH01000921.1:0-2435 GCF_004022825.1 Mesorhizobium sp. M7A.F.Ca.CA.004.04.2.1 | reverse complement strand
CATGCGATTCGATCAGAACGCGGGTGATCGCCTCGGTGCCGCCATTGAGGATACGCACCTTGAAGTCGGCCAACTCCATGTCGGCGATCTCGCCCTGAAATTTGCCGAGGTCCTTGCGCAGCGCGATGTCGAGTGCGTTGACCGGGCCATGCCCCTCGGCCACCGACATCTTCTCCTCGCCGTCGACCACCACCTTGACGATCGCTTCGGAGACCGTCTTCAGCTGGCCGTTGGCGTCGAAGCGGCGCTCGACCATGCAGCGGAACGAGGTGACGTTGAAGAACTCCGGCAGGCCGTGCAGCATCTTGCGTGCCAGGAGCTCGAAGCTGGCATCGGCGCCCTCATAGGCGTAGCCCTCGGCCTCGCGCTCCTTGACCACTGATATCAGCGCGTCGAGCCGGTGATCGTCCTTCGGCACCTCGATGCCGCGCCGCCTCAACTCGGCGAGGAAATTGGCCTTCCCGCCCTGGTCCGAAACCATGACGCGGCGGCGGTTACCGACCGTTTCCGGGGGTACATGCTCATAGGTCGCCGGCTCCTTGGCCAGCGCGGAGGCATGGATGCCCGCCTTGGTGGCGAAAGCAGAGGCCCCGACATAGGGCGCTTGCGCTTCCGGGGCGCGGTTCAAGAGTTCGTCGAAGGCGCGGGACAACCTGGAAATGCCTGTCAGCGCCTCAGCCGAAATACCGGTGTCGAAACGATCGGCGAAGGCCGGTTTCAACGCCAGCGTAGGCACGATCGAGATCAAATTGGCGTTGCCGCAGCGCTCGCCGATGCCATTGAGTGTGCCTTGGATCTGGCGCACGCCGGCCTCGACCGCGGCAAGCGAATTGGCGACCGCCTGGCCGGTGTCGTCATGGGCATGGATGCCGAGATGATCGCCCGAAATACCTGATAAAATAACCTTCTCGACGATGGCGCGGACTTCCGATGGCTGCGTGCCGCCATTGGTGTCACACAGCACCACCCAGCGCGCGCCGGCATCATAGGCGGTCCTGGCGCAGGCCAGCGCATAATCGGGATTGGCCTTGAAGCCGTCGAAAAAATGCTCGCAGTCGACCAACGCCTCCTTGCCGGCGGCGATCGCCGCCTCGACGGAGGCCTTGATGGCGTCGAGGTTCTCCTCATTGGTGCAGCCGAGCGCGACACGGACATGGTAGTCCCAACTCTTGGCGACGAAGCAGATGGCATCCGACTTGGATTGCACGAGTGACGCAAGGCCGGGATCGTTGGAAGCCGACGCCCCAGCCCGTTTGGTCATGCCGAAGGCGACGAATTTGGCGCGCGACGTACGTTTCTCCTGGAAGAAGGCGGTGTCGGTCGGATTGGCGCCGGGATAGCCACCTTCGACATAGTCGAGGCCAAAAGCATCGAGCAGTTTCGCGATGGCGATCTTGTCCTCGACGGAAAAGTCGATGCCAGGGGTCTGCTGGCCATCGCGCAATGTGGTGTCGAAGAGATAGAGGCGCTCGCGGGTCATGGTCATTTGCCTGCAAACTTGTCCGTCGCGCGGATCAGCCGATCCAAAATCCCCGGCTCCGAATAAGCATGACCGGCGCCCTCGATCAGGTGGAAATCCGCCTTTGGCCAGGCCTTGTGCAGCGCCCAGGCATAATGCGCCGGGCACGGCATGTCGTAGCGGCCATGGACGATGGTGCCGGGAATGTCAGCCAGCTTGTGCGCGTCGCGCAGCAACTGCCCTTCCTCCAGCCAGCCGGCATGGACGAAATAGTGGTTCTCGATGCGGGCAAAGGCGATGGCATAGTCGTCCTGCCCAAATGGTCCGCTGGTCTCCGGCTCGGGCAAAAGCGTGATCGTTTCGCCTTCCCACAAGCTCCAGGCGCGGGCCGCCTCGATCTGCGCCTTGCGATCCGTGCCGACCAGCCGCTTGCGGTAGGCAGCCATCATGTCGCCGCGCTCGGCCTCCGGGATCGGCGCCAGGAAGCGCTCCCATTTGTCCGGGAACATTTCCGAGACGCCGAATTGATAGTACCATTCGAGTTCGGCTCGCGTCAGCGTGTAGATGCCGCGTACCACCAACTCACTGACGCGTTCGGGGTGCGTTTCGGCATAGGCGAGCGCCAGCGTCGACCCCCAGGAGCCTCCGAACACCAGCCATTTGTCGAAGCCGGCCATTTCGCGCAGGCGTTCGATGTCGGCGACCAGGTGCCAGGTCGTATTGGTTTCGAGCGAGGCGTTGGGCGTCGATTTTCCGCAGCCGCGCTGGTCGAACAGGATGACATCGTAGAGCTTCGGGTCGAACAGCCGCCGGTGTTTTGGGGAAATGGTGCCGCCCGGCCCGCCATGCAGGAACACCGCCGGCTTGGCGCCCCTCGTGCCCGAACGCTCCCAGTAGACCTGATGGCCGTCGCCGACATCCAGCATGCCGGAATCGAACGCCTCGATCTCGGGATAAAGCGTACGCAATTGACTGC
>NZ_RZPH01000091.1:0-10696 GCF_004022825.1 Mesorhizobium sp. M7A.F.Ca.CA.004.04.2.1 | reverse complement strand
TGTGGCGCATCACGAAGCCGGGCACGCGGTGGCCGCCATCGTTTTGCACCGTCAGACGTTCGACGACGACCGTGAACTCCCTGCTTTCTCAAGTGTTAGTATTTACCCCGACGTCGGTGACGGAGAGTGCGGTGGTGTTGTCGAAGGCGCGGGTTTTTATTCAGCGCAAGGATTCACCTCGAAGCGAAAGCCGATTTTCGAGGACGATATGGATCGATGTTTGGAACGCGATGATGCGATCCGGGAGATAGTTGCGTGTCTGGCAGGTCCTTTTGCAGAATCCGCATTCGAAGGCTATCTGGACCCGCGCGATATGGCGATGAATGCGTCCGATGGGAATGAGGGGAGCAGCGACTACGCGGATGCCAAGCGAATCTATGGTGAGTTGCGGTTCCTGATGCCGCGCCGCCCCCGTTGGAGGCGGATCGAAGATCGCACGGCCCGGCTAGTACTCGATCACTGGTCGGCCATCGAAGCATTGGCCGCGCATTTGCTGGTCAAGCATGATCTCCAATTCGATGAGGCTCTGACGATTGTTGCGCCGCATCTTCCGCCCATGCCAGCAGCTACGCCGCCAGAGCGTCATCCGCAGCCTGCTTGATCAGCCATTCGATGTGATTTGACCACATCTGCAACACCTCGCGCTTCTCCTTGACGTTGCTATAGAGATCGTAGATTTCGCCAATGTCTCCGGTTCGGGCTCACAGCCCGTCCATATAGCCGCCAGTCTGCTGCCTTCGAGTGGCCCATGTTGGCCGCGGCCAGGAAGTGGCGACGATTGAAAGGACAAAATCAGTTGCCGAAACTCATCGCAGGTGACGGTCTGGTGGCAATTTGGGCACATCTTGTGTCTCGTCGCCAGTAAACACGGATGCCCGGCAGGAGACTGAGCTCGCTGCCGGCGGAAATCGTAGAGCGCCAGCGACGCATTCTGATCTTTCGTCAGGCAGTCGACCGCCTTGGCATACGCCTCGGCCTCCATCTCGATCGACCTGAACCGGTATCTTGTGCGCCATCCGGACGATCTGGGAAAGCTTGGCCGGGCCGGCGCCTTCCCAGGCGCACGGGAAGAGCGACGACCCATGTGGACCTTGGATTTCACTCCGCACTTACGCTGCTTTGGCCTTGTCAGCAGCCTGAGCATAAAGCGTGCTCAGCTTTCAGGCCGAGCACTCTTCCAGTGTTGACAGCATCTGTCGTCATTCAGGATCGCCCCATTTTCGCATGCCGCTTGCAGCTTTCAGGCTGTTGTCAGCCAGGGCCGCCATAAAGGGTCTCGTTAAACAATTCAGGAGGCCGTTCCAATGATCAATCAGTTTGCGAGACTTTTTCGAGGACCAGGTATGCAGGCTTGTTTCGGGACAAAGAACTTTCTGGCGGCAACCACCGCGATGACGACGGTATTCCTGCCGGCTGTGTCTCTCGGGGTGGGTCTGGTAGCATTTCCAACTGGAGAAGCGTTGGCCGACGACCCGATTTCGATCCCGCTGGAGTATGTCGGGGAAGGCCATGACCGCCTGGGCATCTGGGCCAAGATCAACAATGGCAACGCGCAGCGATACGTATTCGACACGGGCTCGGACCAGCTCAACACGCAGATCGGGTCAGAGGTGACCGGGGTCCGCCCGATTGCCGACACGCCTTACGTATATACGTACGGGGACGGAACGTATGGTAATAAGCTTCAGAACGGGGAAATTGATAAATTTACATATGTCGATCCAGATCAAAAGATAACAATCGACGGGCCGTCTGTAAGCGATAAGAAATACCGGGCTGCTCGCATTCTCGATTTTGTCTATACCCATGCGTATTGCAAGGACAACAATCTTAAGTGCACGCCGGGATCCGTGACGGATGGACTTAAAGATATGTATGGTCAGGATCTCCAAGAACCTTATCACGCCGATAAGGAGCAGCGGGCGAAAATGACCGCTGGCAAGATGGCAGACGAAGGCGGCGATTTCGCAGGTACATTCGGGGCCGGCGATTTTCTTGGCAAGACAAGTGTCTGGGGCATGATGGGCAGTGTCACCAGGTCTGGCTACGTGGTCTCCGCCAATGTGAATCCGGATTCCGAGAGCGACCAAACGCCTGGCTGTTCCCCCTGCACGATTGTCAACCTCAATCCAAGCCTCCGGGCCCAATATACTAATGCCATGCCATGGGGAGAACCCGAGGAAAAAGATCAGGATTCTTATCAGAATTTTCCTGGCTCTGGCGCCAATGCCTCGACCGAATACGAAGGCAGCTACAATCTGCAGTACACGGTTAAGGATGGAGCCCCACCAATCACCGACCCCAACAAGACCGCGGTATTGCTCGACACCGGCACACCGGGCGGTGGCAGTCTGGAGATCAGTGATGCGATGCTGAAGCAATTTCAGGATGCGGGCGTCAAACTTAAAAATGTTCGGAGAAATGAGCAACGCGAGATCGTAAGCGCATCGGGCAACATCCCGAGCGTTACAATCGCAGGAACGGATGGCGATCCGGTAAGGCTGGACAATATCGACTTCACCTACACCAGCGGCACGACGGAACAACCCAATGACCAGACCAGTTTTGTTGCCGGTCTTGACTTCTTCAAAAACAGATCGGTCATTTTCGATCTGGAGAAGAAGTATACCGCTTATACGTCACATTTCGTCACTGCCAGCAACTTCTCTACCGATTCATCCGCACCCGAAGGGACCGGTCTGAGCAGGATAACGACGAGCATGGGGAATGAGGGCGGGTTCGGCATAGCGGGTGTCGTCTCCGGCTCCGGATCGCTGACGCTTGATACAAAGACGGTGGTCCGGATGACGAATGTCAACACCTACACCGGCGAGACGAATATTGCTCAGGATGCCTATCTCTCGCTTGCGGGGCTCGGCAACATCCAACGGTCAGCGAAAGTCGTTGCAGACGGCACGTTCGATATCTCCGAACATGGAAATGGCAGCGACTATTGGGGAATCTCCGACGCCTACAACGATGCCCGTATTCGTAGCCTGAGTGGCAGCGGAACGGTCGAGCTGGGCAAGCGTACCCTGGTGCTAACGGATTCGAACGACACGTTCGCCGGCAGCATCAACGACCTCGACGTTGATAACAATAATATGGGCGGCAAACTATTCGTTGCCGGTGGCGTGCAAACGCTGAGCGGAAAGAACAATTTTTCCGGCATGACGACGGTCGGTTCCGGCGCGGGATTGCTGCTTGCCGATACAGGTGTGCTTTCCCATGATGCGACCACGTCCGGCTTTCTCGGGAATGACGGGCAGATCGGGGGCACGGCTATCGCAAACAGCGGCGGTGTCGTCGCAGGCGGCGGCACCTACGGTGCGGTCACCATTTCCGAGGGCGGCACGGTCGCTCCTGGCAGTGCGACCGATCCGAGCAGGATCGTCACCACACTGACTGTCACGGGCGATTTCGCGCAGCAGTCCGGATCGATCTATCAGGTCGACCTCGCAAGGTCGTCCGATCTCATCGATGTTGGCGGAGTAGCGGCGATCGACAGCGGCGCGCAGATCGAGCTGCTGCGGCAGGGAACGCTATCGGTCGATGCCCGATATACTCTGCTCTCCGCAGCAGGCGGCGTAAGCGGCACCTATGGCGGGCTGACGGGGGCTCTGGCGACAGACGCGACGCCCTTCGTCGATTTCCAGCTCGTCTACGATGCCAACAATGTCTATCTCGATATCAGCCGCACATCGACGGCGTTTGCCGATGTTGCCAGCACCTTCAATCAACGCTCGGTCGCCGCAGCGGCTCAGGCGCTTGGAAGCGGTAATCCGATCCAGGACAACATCCTGTTCCTGACGGCGCCGGAAGCCCGCAACGCTTTCGATATGCTATCAGGCGAGGTTCATGCTTCCATTCATAGCGGCCTCATCGAGGACAGTCATTCTGTACGCGATGCCGCGAGCGAACGGATCCGTGCGGCGTTCGACGGCGTCGGTGCCTCCAGCGTTCCGGTGATGACTTATGGGCTGGGTGGTCTGGAACTGGCCCCGGCAACGAGTGAGAATTTCGCCGTATGGGGCCGTGGCTTCGGCGCCTGGGGTCATCTCGACAGCGACGGCAATGCCGCCGGTCTCGATCACTCGACAGGCGGCTTTCTGGCTGGCGGTGACGCGGCTGTCGGCGAAAGCTGGCGGCTCGGCCTCATCAGCGGCTACAGCCATACCTCCTTGGAGGCGGACAATCGCGCGTCGTCGGGCTCGAGCGAGAATTACCATCTCGGTCTTTTTGCCGGCACGCAGAACGGCAATCTCGGTTTTCGTTCCGGCCTTGCCTATACCTGGCACAGCATCGAGACCGGCAGGTCCGTGGTCTTTTCAGGCTTCGCCGACAGCCTTTCGGCCGATTACGACGCCGGCACGTTCCAGGCCTTTGGCGAGCTCGGCTACCGTATCAATACGGCTTGGGCTTCCTTCGAGCCCTACGCTAATCTCGCTTATGTGAATTTTGACGCCGATGGCTTCACCGAGAATGGCGGCGCAGCCGCCTTGTCGAGCGGGGATCGCTCGAGCGACACGGCGTTTACCACGCTAGGTCTGCGTGCGTCGACGGTACTGACCCTCGGCACCGTGACTGCTACCGCGCGCGGCGGTCTTGGCTGGCGCCACGCCTTCGGCGACGTCAGGCCGGATACCGCTCTTGCCTTTGCTGGCGGTTCCTCCTTCGCCATCAAGGGCGTGCCGATCGCAAAGAACGCAGCTCTGCTCGAAGCTGGGCTGGACGTAAACATCACCGAGAACGCGACGTTCGGCATCGCCTATCAGGGACAGATCGCCTCGGATGCCCAGACACACGGGTTCAGCGCCAAGCTCGGCGTCCGTTTCTAAATCACCCGCAAAAGAGATTGGTTATGAAGTCAGTGAGTGCATTTTCTTTTACCGTCGTTCTCGGCTCAGCGACGGTGATGTCTGTGTCCGCCGCGCGAACGGACGATGCCTGCTACAACAAGGCACAAAGCCTATGATGACGCAATGTTCAATCGACGACCTGAAGCCAGTCGATGGCGAGCTTGACAAGCTCTACAAGGAGATGGAGACCCGGCTCAAAGAGTCCCGGCGCATGTCCAGGAACTGGTCGAGACCGCGAGGGGCTACAACGCCACCTCGGAGAACACGCGCGACGCCTACCCCAAGGATTGGCGGCATTTTTCCTCCTGGTGCCGGCGCGCTGGCTTCGATCCCCTGCCTCCGGGCTCGAAGGTGATCAGGCTCAATATCAGCGCCTGTGCCTTGGGCACCGCCGCCGGCGATCCGAAGCGTGGCGCCCCTGCCCTTTCGGTTGCGACCATCGAGCGGCGGCTTTCCGGCCTCGCCTGGAACTTTACCCAGCGCGGCCGGCCGTTGGCCCGCGCGGAGCGGCATATCTATACGGTTCTTGCCGGCATTCGCCGCGCAAGCACGCAAAAGCCACCGCGGCAAAAAGAGGCGGTCCTGGCGACGATCTGCTGGCGATGATCGCCACCCTCGGCCACGACCTCAGGGCCTGCGCGACCGCGCTATTTTGCTCCTGGGCTGTGGCGGCGGCCTGCGGCGCTCCGAGATCGTCGGTCTCGACGTCATGCGCGACGACAACAGCGATGGCGCCGGCTGGATCGAAGATTTTTGACGGCAAGGGCTGCTGGTCACCCTGCGCGGCAAGACCGGCTGGCGCGAGGTCGAGGTCGGCCGCGGCTCCAGCGACCACACCTACCCCGTAGTCGCGCTCGAGAGCTGGATCCGCTTTGGCCGCATCGCACGTGGACCCCTGTTCCGCCGCATCTTCAAGGACAACAAGACCGTCGACGTCGAACGGCTCTCCGACAAGCACGTCGCCCGCCTGGTCAAGCAGGTGACGATCGCCGCCGGCGTCCCCTCCGATCTCCCGGAAGGGTAACGGGCGCTGCTGTTCTCGGGCCAGTCGCTGCGCGCCGGACTTGCCTCGTCGGCCGACGTCGAGGAGCGTTACGTGCAGAAGCAGCTCGGCCATGCCTCGGCCGAGATGACCCGCAAATATCAGCGGAGGCGCGGCAGATTCCGGACCAACCTCACCAAGGCGTCCGGGCTCTGAGAAACCCCTCCCCTCCCTCGGTTGGTCGCTAGGTCGTGGGGGTCAGGTTCTTTGAGTGATGACAACACCTCGTCGAGCACAGCGAACGCTGCGTCCAGACTGTCGGCGGCGACGCTTCGTAGTCAGGGCATGATCATCAGCTGTGCAATGGCGCGGCCGACGAATTCATTGTTGAGTTTTTCCATCCGCTGTCTGGTTCGAGCGACCTGTTCTGGGAGCGCACGCAGAGCGTTGACGACCTCGTCCAGTTGCGACCGGGCTGCGGCGGCGATGTCGAAGATGTCGCGCGGGTTGGCTTCCGAAATCCCCGGTAATAGACCTTCTTGGCGATGATTTCCGGGATGGTCTCGAGCCGCACGGTCCTGCCTTCCACCACGCGGGTCTAGAACGGCTTCGTTGTTAGCGCTCCGGCAACGATGAAGTCGATTTCGCCAACGTCTTCGAAGGCGAATTTCTGGAACCGAAGCCCGTCCCCCAAATAGTCGGACGGCATCGTTTCAAAGTGCAGGTGGCTTTTGGATGGTCGATGACCGAGCAATTGAGGGTCGTCGAGGAAGATATCGATGTCGTGGCTTTCGCGATGGCCGATCTGGATCATCATAGCCGTTCCGCCGCCAAATGACCATTCAAAGTCGTAGCCCCGGCATTCCCGCGAAGCTGGCCGATCAGGTCGATATAATACAAAAAAGCCGCCGCCATTCGGACGGGCGTCGGCTATCATGTCCAGCCATTACGCGGCGAGCGGATAGCTTTCGCCGGACCAGGCAGAGAACTTGGCGGCAAAAGCCTTCATCTCGTCGACCGCGAATGTGGTGCGCGGTTGCGAACTCGACTTGCTGGGCGAGAGGGACCTCGCCGAGAAAGGCGCTGACATGAGCGGGATGCTGCTTGGCCAAATCGAGATCCGCAAAGCAATCGGCCAGCGCCGCGTCGTCCAGCTGTACGCTGCAGGGCGCGTTCACGGTCGTCAAGACGGATGCCAAATGCTTGCTCATAATGGCCGCAAGGTAATCGTTTCGGGTCGGAGACACAAGTTGCCGCCTCCTTCGCCGTAGAGTGGCCCGATACAATCACGATCGATATTGCCACCTCTTATCGATAGTGATCGCATAGTTCCCTGATTCGACTCTCAACCGCTCATATTACTTCCATGTATCTGCTGCGCTAGCCCGTCCTGGCCTTGGAGTGTCGCTCCTCACCTCCTCCACCACTCACCAGCCCGATGGGAGTATCGCCCGCCAGCAGCTTCTCCTTGCTGAGCAGCGCGGCAACCTCAATCGCCTCGAAATCGGGCAAATCCCGCAGTGTGTCGAGGCCGAAGTGCAACAGGAAGGTCTTGGTCGTGACGTAGGTGTAAGGCGTGCCAAATTCAGCGGGCAGGCAGACGTTGACCCACACTTAGAGCATTGAGGCACTCGAGCCGCCCTCAGGCGGTGCCTCAAAAGCTCGCGGGCCAGATCGCCTCGGTTCGGAGACAGACAGGCTCAAGATATCCACGCCAGAGACGGCGAGCTGGAGCGTATGCTCGGCATTGCGAAGAAGAACATGTTGGCCTTTGCCGGGCGCCAGGCAGGACCGTCGCACGACCTGGCAATGCCAAGAGTTCGCACGGCGTTGTCTCCGACGATGCTGGCAGATGTTCTGCAATGACTGGCAACACATGGACGCACCAGAGCGGAACCAAAAACGATCGAATTTCGCCCATAAGACTCGGCGAAACAGAACACCCCAGCGTAACAGGTCGCCGGCCGACGCGACCAGGTCAAGCAAGGGTTGGTAAGACCAGCTATTGGCCTGCTGGCTTGCAGCGGTCACCTCACGCTGGAATGCTGGATTGCGGCGCAAAAACTCCCATGCCCTTTCGCGCGGCGTCATACCAGTGGTGCAGTCATATGATCGTTCATCCCGCCCATCAGCCTCGACCGCGCCAGTCACGAGAACTGCAGGCACGACTGTGCCCCCTTGCCCGCCCCCACGGACGTCCAAACATCATGCAATTTGGCAAAGCACCGGCGCCGAAGCCACCCGACCTCGATGACGCCATTTCGTCGAAGCATGTGTCGTCGGCACTGTGCAGGGCAGAAGCAGGCTGTCGGTCCCGCGCAGCGACAGCAAGCGCGGCCTGAGCATGCGAAGGGGGTCGCTTTGATAGGAGTGCCCGGCTGGGTTCCGTTCAGGACGTTCCCTGAAGACTTGGTGGCGTGGCGGTGGCTTCGACGCTGGTTGTGGGCAGGTTGTCGTAGCCCGGATGCTATAAGCTAATTTCCGCCATTGGAGGCTCAGTTTCACGCTATGCCAGCCCGTGTTGTACAGGTGAAGCCGACTGGTCAGTGGACCGCAAACGAACGGCGCGCCGCTTCTCTTTGGTGATGCTCGCGCCGCGCTTTCTTCGCTGACGGTATGGAGATGAAGCGCGGCATGCCCCTGTAGCAGCCGATTTCACAACCAGACTTGCGCCCGCACTGCCCCTGTTGCTGCGGCATACCAATGCGTGGCGTCAGGAAGACTTCGTCGACCATTAGCCGTCTCGCTGAGATACTACCGAGCCCGAGCTCCCCTATCCTAGACCCTCGTATCGCATATCGGACGGCCCCACATCAGCCCAAGTTGCCATGGGGACCAGCCCCATGCGTTCGCCCGAATGCAGCTTCCTGGCTTGATCGACAGCAACCCAGGGGACGGTGCAGGCCAAGATTGCGGCAGGGCTTGGGCAACCATCAGGTCGCCCAAGGGGTGCCCCACCCTTCTCCTCAGAACTCAGCTGCTTCCAGCTGGCGGCTGAAACTCACAGGCGCAGCCAGCTTGGTCTCTAACCGCATCGATCGCATCATGGTGTCTGCCATGAATCCGTGTGCGTGAAGCGCTCCAGAGCGAAGATGTTGGGCGTCAACCAGGTTCACCAATGAGCTTCACTGCTCGAGTTCTGCACGGTGTCACCGCCTGGCGCCGGAGGTTGATCCGGTGATTAGGAGGAGCACTCGTTGTCGGATTCTCGACGATGTCGGACATGTGACACAACGCTTCCAGAGCGATCGCGTTGTTCCGAAACGATTTTCCCAGTTGGCACGACGGTTGCGGTCCCTATGCGCAAAAGCACTGCGATGCCGCACCGACTGGAAGAACTCATCAATGATCACGCTTTTCGAACATGTGGGCGCCGCTACCAGCACTGAGCGTTCCCGAGCCGACGGAAGCCTCTATCCCTTCTTTCTGAAGGCTGTCCGGACATGAACGCATTTGATGTCCGTCCAACGCTGGATGCTCCCGACGACGATCCCTATGTCTGGCTTGAAGATGTAGAGGGCGAGCGGGCACTTGCCTGGGCCGCCGGCCAATCGGCAAAGACCCTGAAGCACTTCGGTGGAGCGCAATTCGAGCGCGACCGCGCGGCTCTGACAGCCATTTTCGACAATCGCGACAATCTTCCCCTGATCGCGCGCCGTAGTCAGTACCTCTACAATTACTGGCGAGATGACGGTAATCCACGCGGACTGTGGCGCCGGACCACCCTTGCCGCCTACATGAAGGCGGATCCCCAATGGGAGCTACTGCTCGATCTGGATGCTCTCGCGGCTAGCGACGGAGAGGACTGGATCTGGGACGGCGCGTCCATCGAGCCGGAGAGACGGGAAAGAGCCGTTCTGCGCCTGTCGCGCGGCGGCAGCGACGCGGTCGTGCATCGCGAATTCGACCTGATCTCTCTGAGCTTTGTCGCCGACGGCTTCAACCTCCCCGAGGCCAAAGGCTACGTTAATTGGCTGGACCCTGACACGCTTCTGCTTTCCAGTGCGCTTGGTAATGGCATGGCCACCCGCTCCGGCTATGCGCGCACCGTTCGACTGTGGAAGCGTGACGCGGATCCCCTCACCACGCCGGCAATCTTCGAGGCCGGGTTCGAAAGCTTCCAAGTGTCTGGTCATTCGGACCGCACCGGCCGCAGCGAGCGCCTTTGGTTCATCGAGCAGCCGGCCTTCTTCGAGAAGATCAGCTGGATCGGCGATAGGAGCGGGCCGAGGAGGCAGATCGATCTTCCTCGCGACGCGTCGTGGCGGGTCTTCGGCGACTGGCTGGCGGTAAGGCCGCGCAAGCCCTGGACGGTGGGAGGCACCACCCATCCCGCCGACGCGCTGATCGTCATCTCGCTTTCCTCTTTCCTCGCTGGCGGACGCCGTTTTGAGACCCTGTTTCAACCAGGGGAAAGGCGCTCCATGCAGTCATTCTTCTGGAATGACGGGAAGCTCATTATCTCTTACCTCGTCAATCTCGCACCGCGTTTCGAGATGTTCACTCCCGGCCACCAGGAATGGACGCGCCGAGTCCTGAACACCCTGCCCGCCGAAGGTACTGTCGACGTCTGGTCATTCGATGCGGCAGTTCACGAGACCAATGGAGAGGTCCTGATCTGTGCTCAGGATCCGATCACGCCGCCGCAGCTCTTGCTGTTCGATCTGAATGCCGCGCCGTCTCTCAGCGCTTCAGCAATCCTGAAGCGCAGCCCGGAGAATTTCGATGCATCCGGACTGGTGGTCACGCGCCACGAGGCAGTCTCTATCGATCATGAGCTGATCCCCTATACGCAGGTTGGTCCGGCGAACGGGAACGGAGATGCTCCGATTCACCTTTCCGCTTATGGCGGGGT
>NZ_RZPH01000920.1:0-2438 GCF_004022825.1 Mesorhizobium sp. M7A.F.Ca.CA.004.04.2.1 | reverse complement strand
GTCTGGAACTCATCGGTGCCGAGGCCGACAGCCTGCCCATGCCGCAGCCGCCTGAACTGCGCAGCCGTGCGGCGCGCATCGTGCTTGGCGCGAGCCTTGTGCTGATCGCCTTCAGTCTGCGGCCGCTGTTTTCGAGCCTGTCGGTGCTGTTGCCCGAGGTGATGCAGGCAACCGGGCTGTCGACAACGGGCGCCAGCCTGCTGACGACGCTGCCCGTCCTGTGCCTCGGCCTGTTCGCGCCCTTCGCGCCAAGGCTTGCGCAGCGCTATGGAGCCGAGCGCACTTTGCTCGGGGCGCTCGCCTTGCTGGTGCTGGGAACCGGCCTGCGCTGGTTCGGTACGGTTCCTCTGCTGTTTGTCGCGACTTTCCTGGCCGGCGGCGCCATTGCCATCGGCAATGTGCTGCTGCCGGGCCTGGTGAAGCGCGATTTCGCCGACAGGGCCGCCGTCATGACCGGGCTCTACACCATGGCGCTCTGCGCCGGCTCGGCCGCCGCCGCCGGCTTCACGCTGCCGATCGAGCATTTTGTCACCGGTTCATGGTCCGGAGCACTTGCTGCCTGGGCGGTGCCGACCCTGATTGTGTTGCTGATCTGGATTCCGCAGGCGCTGGGCAGCCGGCGGCAAGTGAGCCATCAAGGCTTTCGCGTCGTCGGGCTTTGGCGCGATCGCCTGGCCTGGCAGGTGACGCTGTTCATGGGGCTGCAGTCGGCGCTCGCCTATTGCATCTTCGGCTGGCTGGCGCCGATCCTGCGCGAGCGTGGCTTCGATGCGGCCACCGCTGGCGCCATGGTTTCGGTGTCAGTGATGGCGCAGGTCATCACCTGCCTCGCCGTGCCATCCTTTGCGATGCGGCTGAAGGACCAGCGCGGCATCAATGTGGCGCTCGTTGCCACGGCGGTGGTCGCGCTGCTCGGCATTCTCTTTGCGCCGACCTCGACGATGCTGTTCTGGGCGGTCCTGCAAGGCATCGGGCAAGGTGGCCTTATCGCGGCTGCCATGAGCTTGATCGTGCTGCGTTCGCCGGATTCGCATGTCGCCGCGCATCTTTCAGGCATGGCGCAAGGCGTCGGCTATGTGCTGGCGGCATTCGGTCCGCTGCTGGTGGGCCTGATCCGCGACTGGACCGGCAGTTTCTCGGGAACGGCGTTCCTGTTCGTCGCGCTCGGGCTTGGCGTAGCCATCATGGGGCTCGGTGCCGGCCGTGCGCTGCATGTCGGCGCGCGGACCGTGCGCGAGGGCGAGCAATAGCGTCCGCAATCCTGCACGAAATGTTGACTGCCACGCCCCGGGAATGCCTTGCCGTATGGCCTTGCGCGGATATGTATCGCGCATCAGTCGAACGGAGCGGGCGATGACGAAACACGACATTCAGATCAAGACCAGGGATGGTGTTGCCAATGCCGGGCTTTTCCACTCGGCAAACGCATCTCCTGCCAAGGCCGGCGTCATTCTCTATCAGGACGCCTTCGGTCCGCGGCCGGCGCTCGACGGTATGGCCGAGCGGCTCGCGAATGAAGGCTATGCGGTGCTGGTGCCCGACCTATTCTACCGCAATGCGCCCTACGGGCCGTTCGACGCCAAGACCGCCTTCGCCGAGGAAAAGACCAAAATCCCGCTGATGGCGCTGGTCACCGGCACGACACAGGAGATGACCATCAGCGACAGCGGTGCGTTCCTCGACGCGCTTGCTGCCGAGGGCATCACCGGGCCGATCGGCACCGTCGGCTATTGCATGGGTGGCGGCCGGGCGTTGAACGCCGCCGCTAACTATCCCGACAGGATAAGGGCGGCCGCAAGCTTCCATGGCGGCAATCTGGCCAGCGACGCCGCCGACAGCCCGCATCGCAAGGCAGCCTCCATCAAGGCGCGCGTCTATGTCGGCATGTCGGGTGTCGACAGAAGTTTCCCGCCGGAACAATCGATGCGATTGGAGGAAGCGTTGCGGGTTGCGGAAGTCGACCATGTCATCGAGAACTATGCCGGGATGGCGCATGGCTGGTGCGTGCCCGATCATAGCGTTTTCAACGCCGCGGGTGCCGAACGCCATTGGAAGCGGCTGACGACGTTGTTCGCCGAGACGCTGATCTAAGGCAGCGGTCGCGCCCCTGAGCAGGACGCTACGCGTCTTTGAACCAGAACGGCAGCCGATGCGGCAAAGAGTGAGCGATGCTTGCCCTTTCGACGGCGGCAGATGACTTTCACCTTGCCGCCGCCGGATCGGGCAGCACCTAGGCGTTTGCCTTGCGATAGGCTGCTACGACAAGCCAAATTGCGGAAAGCAGAAAGTAAAACGCGCCGAACCCGGCATAAGGGGCGATGTCCAGAATCGTCGGCGCAGCCGTGCCGAGGGATCGGCTGATCATGAAGCCGCCGGCGAGGGCCGACTGCTCACCACTGAGGATCATCGGCCATTGTGCGCCTTGGTAGCGCCAACGC
>NZ_RZPH01000919.1:0-2439 GCF_004022825.1 Mesorhizobium sp. M7A.F.Ca.CA.004.04.2.1 | reverse complement strand
ATTCAACGGTCTTCTGGTAGGAGGCCAAAGTGTCCCAGCGAAGCATCGACAAATGACCGATTGGATCGCGCAGACCGCGAGGCAAAAGTTGATAACGCGGCCGAGAGAGAGGCGCGTTTTTTAAAGACTGCGCGACTTCGAGAACAACGCCTTGCTGCCGAAGCCAAAGGTTCCCAGGCTTCGAAGAAGGGGCGATCCAGGAGCTAAGGCGCTTAGCCGCCGACGCCGACCGTCAGACAGCGACGCCCTTCTGACGGAACATTAAGCTACGCTAATAGTTCTGACGCGCCGGAGCGCCCGACGATCCGGGCACGTCATCCTTGGCCCGCCGCTGCGGTAAATGGGAGGCGAGTTCTTTACATTCGGCCTGCGCGAGGCCCGCTCGACGCGTGAGTGAGGGAGACATCATGGATCCCGAAAAGCCCAGCATTTATGCGCCGTCCGCCGAGCTGCTCGCTGCCATGGCTAATGAAAAGCGCCTTCTCGCTCTAATCATTCTTGCCGACGGAGAAATATCCGTTTCTGATCTGGCGTCGCGATTAGGGCTTAGCAACTCCGCACTCTCCCAACATCTTAGCATAATGCGAGAATTTGGGCTGGTCACCCGGAGGCAGGAGCGTCAAAAAGCGTATTACTCGTGCACAGATCGTGCCCTGAAGGTCCTTGAACTCCTGGACTGGCTTGCTGAGAGGAAAACTCTGCCTGGCCGCGACCATCATCCATAAAGCCCGAGACCTTTGGAGAGGTTTCCTCTCGGCCTTCGCTCTAACGTGCTTCCCGCATTCGTGCCGGAGAGGCGTGCCAAGAGCGCTTGCGATGTCGCGACTTTAAGGCTCCTCATCTTCGTCCGGATGTGGAGATTTATACGCTTCAGCCCCGCCGCCAGCGATGGCGGCGGGGCTGAATTGGTTCGTTCAGTCGTAAACCTTGATGATTTTTCGGGTGCCTGGGTCCACCAGCACCGTGCGGTTGTCGACCACCACATAGCGGTATTTGACGTTGGGAACCTCATGGATCTCAACCGTGTCCGGCAGAGCTGTCCCGACATTCAGTTCCACGCCGGGGAGCTTGACCGACGCCAGGGGCTGCTGCTTCACATATTCGCGGATGACGGTGTCTTGTTCCGGCTGGATAATGATGTCGTCCGCGGCGGCTGAGCCGATCCCAGCCAAGAGCAACATCGCTGCTGCGGTGTTCTTTAGAAGCATGTTCATATCTGCACTCCCGTAGGGACTGGCGCAACACGATCATCGTCCCGCGCCGCCCGACAACTTGAACATGGAGCCGCCCTAGACGTTCCGCCTTAGGTACTTAGGTCTAGTCCCTTTGGGGCCTAAGTCTGGTCCTAGAACACGCATTGGTCCTGTCAGAGACAGCGACTGGAACGCCTGCCTCCCGCGGCTGTTGTCTCTCGAACTTGGGAGAAAGCAGATGGATAAAAGTGCTGGCCAAGCACGACGCCGATAGCAGGTTCGCGAGCCGCCCAGCTGCTCGCGAACCTATATCTTTAACTTGGAGTAGGTGACCTGATGTTGCGCGACAAAGAGAGTCGGATCTTAGAGGCAGGCTTACTGGCAGCAGTGCCTATTTGTGTGGCGATTACCGCACTGGTCGCCTTGATGACTTTGGCCCGGATATGAATCGGTTCCTTTTCGCGGCCTCCGACTTCCTATCTCGGCCGCCGGGCTTCTATGTCATTCTCATAGCAATGGTTTTGTGCACCGCCCTGGTGCCCTTTGGTCTGACAAGTGCGGTTACCTACGCCCTGTCGGTTGCCGCCATCGTGATCACTGGTGTTGTCCTTCTACAAGGCTATCGCGACACCGCCGCCATTCACGCCAAACTCGATGAGATCATCGTTTCACTGAATGAAACCAGAAATGACGTTGTCGGATTGGAGCACGCCGAGCCGGAGGAGATCAGGGAGAAGCTTGTAGAACTCGAAGCAGAGGCGTCCCGAACGATCGGCGCTGCCAGGCGCGAACTTTCGAAAGCAACAGGAGAGAGATCATGAACAATATCATTTGGCTCGTCGGTGCGGTGGTCGTCGTCTTGGCAATTTTGAGTTTCTTTGGCCTTCGGTAGGGCGGCGGCCATTTCCGCCGACAACCTGAAGGCTTACGGGACCAAACTTGGCGTTGCAAAATTGCTTTTCATGAATGACAATCATCCGCCCCCCGACAAGTTGGTGTCCGATCCACCGCCAGATTGGCAGGGCGTGCTTTTTGCCACCGCTGCCCTCGTCTCATCCTTATGCGCCCTGCTGCTGGCATTTTGGATGTCTGTTTGATCGCTGTCGGACAGCCCATTGTCCTATAGAGAGCCAAAAAGGTTTGGCACCAAAGTTGCATTGACAAGTTGGGGCGGATGAAGCCCGCCGCTTCGCAAATGGGGCGGCGGGCTTTCATAAGTTTAACCCTCAGAAACGAGCAGCGGCGG
>NZ_RZPH01000918.1:0-2444 GCF_004022825.1 Mesorhizobium sp. M7A.F.Ca.CA.004.04.2.1 | reverse complement strand
TCGTGACGCTTCTGCGGGAGCTGTTTTCAGGTCGCGCGATGCGACCGGCGAGCGGTTCCCGTTTTGAACGGATCGATGAGGTCGCGATGCCCCATGTGGCGCAGGCGCCGGTCGCCAAGCCATTTGTCCGCCACGAGCCTGCCGTCCTGCAGGACTCCTTGGTTGGCCAGGAGCTGCCTGAACGTGCGGATGAAGCGGAGCCCTATGCCGCCGCGATGCCGGCCATGGCCGAGGCACCGGATGTGGTCGCAATGCCCGATACGACGGCGACAGAGCAGACGGCTGTCGAGCCCGAACCGGCGCGTTCCACCCTGGGCGAGATCGATATCGAGAAGGCTGCCGAAAAGCTGATCTCCAGCGGTGCGGCGCGCGCCATATTCGTCTCGCCGGAAGGCGACGAGGCGGCTGCATCCGCGATCCTGGTGGCGCGCGAGGTCGCCGACGCCGGGCTGCGCGTGCTGTTGCTGGACCTCACCGCGTCGGGGGCCGCCTCGCGGCCGATGCTGGACAGCGGGCTTTTCCCCGGCATCACCAACCTGCTCGCTTCGGAAGCGCAGTTCAGTGACGTCATCCATGCCGATCTCTACTCGGACTGTCACGTCATCCCGGTCGGAACCGCCGATCCGGTTCGTGCCATGCGTGCCGCCGACCGGCTGCCGATCATCATGCAGTCGCTGACGACAGCCTACGACCTGGTCGTGGTCGAGTGCGGACCGGCCGACGCACAAGGCATCGGCCGCCTGACCGGCGATGCCACCGAGGTCTTTCTCTCCATGCTGGAGGCCGACGATGAGGTGACGCAGGCTGCGGTCAAGCTGATCGAGAACGGCTACCCCGACCTGACGCTGGTGACGCCGCTCGGCCACGAACCGCCCGGCAATCCGGTGCCGAGAAGGCGCACTGCCGCTGCCTGAGGGGAGCCCCGGATCGCCGGCGGGGCCGTTCTGCGGTTCGCCCGATCTATCCCAGTTCAAGCGTCGTTACGCCGAACACCCTTCGCAGGTCCAATTCCGGGGCAGGCCCCTTGTACATGCGCGTGGTGGTGAAGGTCGGCGCAAAGCCGGCCGCATCGAGCGCAGTTATGAAGCCGGCGTTATCGGCGGGGACGTCGATGTGCAGCTCGCCGCCCTCGCAGGCACCGGCCAGCCCCTCCAGGAGTTGCAAAGCGATCTCCGTGTCGTCGGCAAACAGCGGGCCGATCTTGAAGCCGGATCGACAGCGGCGCGCCACGCCAAAACCGGTCACGCCGCGCGAACCGATCGCCGCTAGCCCATGATGCGGCTCCTGCAGCCATCGCTTCAGAAAGGTGCCTCGGGGCGCCGGAAAGCAATGGGCGTCATAGGCGACGATGCCGGACAGGAGCTGCGTCGTAATCATCCGCAACCCATCGGCCCTGACCGGCTGGCCTGCCATGCGCCCGGTGAAGCGGATGGTCTCATAGGCCGGCGCGAAGCCCTTGCGCCGGTAATTGGCCTGCTGCTCGGCGACGCCGTCGAGGCCGACAGTCCGGCCCGAGAGCCTTTTCATGCCGGCGTCCCACACGGCCTTGCCGTAGCTCATGCCGCGCATGTCAGGCCGGCAGATGTAGAGGCCGATGAAACCGAATTCGCTTCCATAGGCCACGGCCGAAATTGCCGCGACCATGTCGTCGCCGACAAAGGCGCCGATGAAGCCTTCGGGGTCCGCGGCCTGGAACATCGCCGGGTCTTCATGACCTGGGTTCCAGCCTTCCGCGGCCGCCCAGTCGACGAGAAGCGCCAGTTCCTGCAGGGACAGTGTGCGGATGATCGGCTTCATGGCGTCAGCTATCTTCTTCCGCGGGCGCTGCCTGGCCGGCGGCTTTGCGGCGCAGCACTTTGGTCAGCTTCCAGATCGTCGGGCTGTTCTTGACGAAGGCCTTCAGCCGTGCGCCTTGCCGAAGCGTCAGCGCCAGCATGCGGCCCTTCACGGTCAAGGGGACCAGCACTTCGAAATGCCGCGTTTCGATATCGCACCACAGCCGCTTGTAAGGCTCATCTCCGACCGAAAAGTCATAGACCTCGAAACCGGTCTCGCAGGCTTCCTGGATGTTGTCGAAGAACAGGAAGTCGCCGGGGCTGGCGTGCCCAAGATCGTCCTCGGCGATCGCTCCGAATTCGCAGATCAGGCGTTTGCCCAAGCGGCTTGAACCGGTGATGGCGCGCAGCTTGCCGGCAACCTCGAGCCCGTGCAGCACGAAGGAAGGCCTGTCCTCGGCAAGCGCCTGCATGAACAGCGCGCGGAAGAAGCCGCGTACCTGTGCGTCGCCAAAAACATTGGCGATGCCCATCTTGCGGAAGCGGAGTTCCTTCATCTCGAAGAAGGCGTCGAGCAGCCTGCCCACCTCGTCGGGGGTGCGGGCCCCGATGCGCCGATAGCTGCCTACGGCCTCGAATTTCCGGATCTGCGACCGGTGCTTCTTGCGT